>DUAG01000042.1 GCA_012960925.1 Candidatus Manganitrophaceae bacterium | reverse complement strand
TGATTCATTCGCAGTTTCAAATCAACCAGATACGCCGCTTTTTTCAAGTACTCAATACACCACTTTCAGTTATAACTCATGCCGATATTGAGTCAAGTGAACCCTTCCATAGCGGGCGGTCGCATGGAGATACCCCCCGGATGAAGAGAACAGGTTGTATAAACATTATGTAGTATGAGGTTTTTTTAATAAGAAAAATGTAGTCAGGGCTACGGAACAACGAGGGCGCAACCTCTTCCTCTAGGAGTCTGTCGGAGAGATAGGGTCGTCGCGAAGTGAATGGAAAATAGAAACAAGTTTTTAGATGATTTGAGTCGAATAGCACCGCGATCTAACGATAATAACCTGAAAAAGGGCCTATTCGCCGTCACCGCAGTACATCCTTTATTTCTTCGACAGACTCTAAGATCATCCGAAGAGTATCGAGTTGAAAAAAGGTCCCCCATGATCCCCTATTCAGTGAGGATTGAGCCGCTTTCTCAAAAAGATCCGGCTTGAGAAGGACGAAGACCGATCAATTTTGTCAAGCGAAAGGAGAATTCGGGTTTTTTCCGGACCATGGACAGGAAACGTTCTTTATTGATGATGCAGATCTGGCTGTCGTCCAGGACTTCGAGCTCTCCGAAAATCTCCCCCGGTTCCAGAAGGGCGATTGTCACCTCCCGTCCATCCTCTGAAACTCGAGAAATCTTGACACGTCCTTCTTTTAAGAGATAGACTTGCTGGCTTGGGTCACCAGGGAAAAAGATGGGGGGGGTCTTTACCGATTCCATTCGGGTAATTCGATCCAATTTCTTCATCTCTTCCAGGGTCATTTTTTTGAGAAGCCTGATCTTTTTGAGATACCATATCTTGCTTTTGAGCATAGAGAGGGATGATAGTTCAAGCGCGGGGATAAATCAATAATGAAGAGGGGGGAACCCAAAAATCAAACCCAGAAAGGGTGGTGCATCCTACAATATGTGTTTGTATGGTAGGATACATTTTTTACCGGAAAACTATCATAGAATTCATGGGTTACGATCATAATAACAACGATTGGAGTCAGGTATGATCTCTGTTCATTTTGAAGAAAAGAGCCGATTCTTCGCTCCGGTTTACCAGGAGCATTCCAGTCATGGGCTGAACGTCCTGATTGATCCGGAGGAACCCCATTGGATTGCGACGGACGCTCGTGGCGCAGATCTGATGAGGTCCCTTGATGGGAGAAACTTTACCGAGATCGTTGCCCGGTATTGCCGGGAAGAAAGAGTGGATTGGACGAAGGGCTGGCTGCATTGCCGGACATTTCTGCAGGATGCCCTTCGGAGCGGTTTTATTTCCACGCAGCCCTTCCACCGTGCCCCCTACCCCGGAAGGGGAGAAGTACTGAAGCTTGACCATCTTTCAGACCTCTGGCTCCATGTGACCAACGCCTGCAACCTCTCCTGTGCTCATTGCCTGGTCGATTCTTCTCCAAGCGGCCTTCCAGGGGAGGGGACGGAATTCTGGTACAAAACAATTGATCAGGGGCGAGCGCTGGGCGTGACCCGATTCTACATCACCGGAGGGGAGCCTTTTCTTCGCGACGATATCTTTGACCTGATTGACCGAATTCTGCCTCCCGAGACAAAAACGGAGTTGATTATCCTGACGAATGCCATGCTCTTTCGCGGTGAGAAGTTAAAGCGCCTGGCTGGCTATGATCCCCTTCGCTTGAAACTACAGATCAGTCTGGATGGTCCCACCGCGGGAATCAATGATCCGATTCGGGGGAAAGGGACCTTTGATGCCGCCGTTCGCGGTATTAAGGAGGCGATCGGCCTGGGGTTTTCTCCTACCCTGACGACGGTTGTCAACCGATCCAATATCTCTGCTTTAACAGAGATGGTCCACCTTGCCTCCTCACTCGGGATTAAAAATATCCATCTTTTGCTGAGCCATCATCGCGGGAGAGGCCTTGATTCGGAGGCACTCTCCTCTCCCACTGCTGCGTCATTGCTGGAGGCATTCATCAAGGTCAGACGGGCGACAGAACAAGCCGGGATGACCTTTGACAACCTCGATTCTCTCAAAGACCGGCTAATGGGACGGGCCGGCGTAAAATCCGATCTTTCAAATACCGCCTACGAGTCACTTTGTGTTTATGCCGACGGTCAAGTCTATCCCTCGGCGGCCCTGGCAGGAATCCCTTCATTGAAGATGGGAAACCCCGTGGAAGATTCACTTGAAAATATCTGGAGGACATCCCCAGTCGCACTTGAAATCCGAAAGGGCACGGTACAGAGAAAGGCCAAATGCAAGGACTGCTATCTCAAGTATCTCTGCGGCGGTGGGGACCTGGAGCACTCCTTTCTTTATAGCAAACAAGTGATGGGAGAAGATCCCTTTTCGGATTTTAATGAAAAATGGATACTGGAGGTCCTCTCTACCCTTGCCGAAGAAGGGTCGCGCCAGAAAACACCCTCCGGCTATGACCGGCCGATCCTCTTTGCGGTAATGGGAGAAGGCGCCATTCGGGACGATGCCCCCCCCGGTTCTTCCTCCCGCGACGGCTTTGAAGTGGCGCTTTCCCGATCGGCCTGTGTTTTATCCGTCGATCTCGACTATTCAAGGCGTGTGGTCAGTGATTTCTACGGGGATGCCGCCGAATCCCCCCAGCCCGAACTCTGCTGCCCCGAGGGATACCCAACGGAGGACTGTGACCATATTCCGAAAGAGGTTCTGGAAATTTCCTATGGCTGCGGAAGCCCGATCGGTCTTGCAGGGATACAGACTGGAGAGGTGATGGTTGATCTTGGATCAGGCGGTGGAATCGACTGTTTTATCGCCGCAAAAAAGGTGGGACCCGAGGGTCAGGTGGTCGGAATTGACATGACCGATCGGATGCTGAAAAAAGCGCATGAGGCAAAAGAAAAGGTGGTCGCAAATCTTGGGTATGAGAATATCGAATTTAAAAAGGGCTACCTTGAAGAGATCCCTCTGCCCGATCAGTTTGCCGATCTGATCACCTCCAACTGCGTGATCAACCTTTCTCCCGATAAAAAACGGGTCTTCATTGAGATCTGGCGGGTATTAAAAGACTTCGGGCGCATTGTCATTTCCGATACCATCTCGGAAAAACCGGTCCCAGAGGGAATGAAGGCCAATCCCCGATTGTGGGGGGAGTGTGTTTCCGGGGCGCTGACCGAAGAGGAATACCTGGCCAATCTGGAGCGGGCCGGTTTTTATGGACTTTCGATTATCAAGAAAGATCTCTGGAAGGAGGTCGAGGGATACCGCTTTTATTCCGTAGTCATTCGGGGTTACAAATTCGAGAAAAAGGCGGGGTGTACCCATATCGGCCAGAAGGCGGTATATCTGGGACCGATGCAGGCCGTCATCGATGAAGAGGGGCACCTCTTTCCAAGAGACCAGGAGGTCGAGGTCTGCACAGATACGGCGGCCAAACTTCAGCAGGCCCCTTATAAATCTTCCTTTGTCGTCACTCAGGGAGAGGCCTTTGTGGTGAGGGAGTCCTCGCCTGACGCGTCCGATATATCTGTATCTGATACATCAAACGATGAAGCGTGCTGTGAACCGGGAGGCTGTTGCTAGGAAGCTTCCGGATTAACAAGAAACCAGGGCACAAAAAAAAGGGGAGCGCTTAAATGCGCTCCCCTTTTTCAACAACAGGCGCTTATTTTTTTGCAAATTCAAAGTTACCCGCAGCATCCGCACCGCCTGATACGGTAATCGTCTGCTTCTTGAAGCCAAGGGCCGGATGAAAGGCCTTGAGCTCATATTTTCCAGCAGGAATGTCCCCAATCTTGTAAGTCCCATCTGCATTGACGATCGCATAGTAGGGATTGCGAATCGGCAACGCCCAGACATTCATGTAGTTGTGCTGGTCGCACTCAATCAGATGGAAGGTGTCTTTCTTCTTGAACCAGGTTTTCTTCACCTTGATCGTGATCTCCTGATTCAGTTTCGGAACGGGCTTGTTGAAGACTGTTTTCCGGAGGACACCTTTGACATCATAGCCATGCGGGTTGTGGAGGATTCCTCCGGCTGTCTTTGGGCTACTCGGATCGGAATCCAGATTTTTCACCATGATGACCGATTTTTTCCCGGTCTTCTTGGCATTCAGAACCACCGTCACCATCCGGGAAGGACCTTGTCCCTCGGCAACGAGGAAGCGGCAGTTATCCGCAACGATCTTCATTTGCAGATCAGCCGCGTTGAAGGCCTTTCCCTTCGCGATTTTTTCAATATAAACCACGACATCACCGAGTCCGCCGTCCTTCACCTTGACATCTTCGCGAAACCGCGTTCCGTCTTTACTGTCCACTTTTGCGCAAAACTCCGCCTGCGGAAACTTGCCAATCGGAAACTCCTTAGGTGCGGGGACTGCCCCTTTGAAGGAAATCTTCCCCGATATCGATCCGCCGTTGCTGACAGATCCCTCTGAGTACGCAGCGGCAAACACGAGTGTTGCCGACAACATACTGTAAGCGATTGATAAACCAACCAGTTTAAACAACTTACTCATCTGTTCATCTCCTTATTTTGCTGTCCTGAATTAAAAGAAGTCAATAGGTAAGCCCCTTTACTTATCCAAGTTTCTTCTTCTCTATATAAAAGTCTCTAAATGCACTCATAAGTGATGTACCATGGCACCTTCAGAAACACGACGCAAAGCGCGAGGGGCGAAGCGCGATTATCTTATTGTAACGATATATATTTGTCAAGATCCTTTTTTAATCCCTTCCTTCGGTAACATTTTCTAATGAGTCAACGGGATACACTGGGTCCCTGGACAGAGGTGGGGGTTCTCCATCCGAAAGAAGAACCTTCCAGTTTTCCGGAAGTTGGTCGATCCCCGCAATCTCCTTGAACCTTTCCATCGAGAGAGGAACCACCTTAAATTGTCCTTCCGCGAGTCGGTCCCCTTTCGCATTACAGGCCCTGATCTGAACGACCAGGGGTTTCCCCTTCTTTCCCTCCTGGACGATCGATCCAGAGAGCGATATCTGAATCCCTTCCCGTGCCGGTCGAAGGTACTTGATATTTGCCGAACGGAGTACCCAGGCGGCCTTGATTTCACTTCGTAATATTGTTGGCACCCAGGAAGCGAGGCAGTCCATGGCCGTGTAGATGGCCCCTCCATGCGTGATGCCAGGGAACCCGATGGTTTTTCTTGATGTCTGAAATCTCCCGAGGAGCTGATTGCTGTTTTCTGGGTCTCGGAAAACCTCGATCTTCAGCCCTGCTGCATTGTCATGTCCGCAACCAAAGCAGTCATTTCCCGGGAGAAGGTCTTTGTTGATGATTCCCATGGCCATGATTTTCTAGAAAGTCTGCCTGTCTTATAAAAGGATGTTCCTTGGTGATGTACTTTACAGGAAAGAGATCCACTGCCGCAAGGTCTGCGGACGTTTGTGGCTGTTTCTGGGAGGAGGTTTAGTCGTGTACGGAAAGAATGAACTTCTTATTGAAATAAACAACTAATCCCGGTTGATAAAGGGGGAGAAAGGAGAGTGGTTGATCGAGGAAATCCTTAACCCGGGAAGAATTATTCGGGAGATTTGCATAGATGTCCCCTTTCATCTCTTTGCCATTAACCATGGTCAGTTGGATGGTATATTGATTTCCCAATGTAATCAGTTCATCCTGTTCCCCTGGAGCCTGGATCGTGACTGAAACGATCTGTGAGCGATTCAGGAGCAGGACCCCTGTCGATGTCTTTACCGGGATAAAGGTGTGCTCTCCGTTGAGGATATCAGCAATCGTTTCGGACAGGAGAAAGACCTCTCCTTCAATGCCGCTTCCATCCGCAAGTGAGATATTAACCCGCTGAGTCTTCTTTTCAATCCATTGTTCATTCACGGTGCCATCTCCTAGGGGGTCACTGGAAAGAGACCCTTATTGACTGCATACTTGCGTGCTTCATTCACCGTGACTTTTTTTGCCGCAACCAAGGCCTGAAGCGCCTGATCCATCGACTGCATTCCTTCCCCTTTTCCTGTTTGGATGACGGAAGGGATCTGGAAGGTTTTTCCTTCCCGGATGAGGTTTGAAGCGGCCGTGGTGACCGATAAGATTTCCAAGGCGGCACAGCGTTTACCATTAATGGTTTTCAGCAGTTGCTGTGCGATGACCCCTCTGAGCGATTCCGCCAGCATGGCTCGAATTTGCTCTTGCTGTTCTGTCGGGAAAACATTGATGATCCGGTCAACGGTTTTTGCCGCGCTGCTTGTATGGAGCGTTCCAAAGACCAGGTGGCCGGTTTCCGCAGCGGTAATGGCAAGTTCAATGGTCTCAAGATCCCGCATCTCACCGACCAAAATGATATCGGGATCTTCCCGCAGTGATGCGCGCAAGGCTGAGGCAAAAGACCGCGTATGTCGTCCCACCTCTCGCTGGTTGATGAGGCAGCTCTTACTGGTGTGCACAAACTCGACCGGGTCTTCTATCGTAAGGATATGTTCTTTCCTCGTCTTGTTGATGTGATCGATCATCGCGGCGAGCGTGGTTGATTTTCCGCTTCCCGTCGCTCCCGTGACCAAGACCAGCCCCTTATTTAAATCGGTAAACTTTAAGACGCTGGCGGGAAGGCCGAGCTCTTCTACCGTTAATATTTTCCCTGGAATCATCCGAAAGACCGCACTGATACCAAGGCGGCTATAAAAAATATTGGCCCGGAAGCGTGCCTGTAGACTTGGGACTTCATAGGCGAAGTCAATATCGTGCTCCGCATCAAACTTCTTTTTCTGGGCATCGCTCATAATTTCATAAATAATCGTCTTGTTGCCCGTATGCGTCGTTTTTTGTTCCATGAGCGGAGCCAAGTCCCCCTGAGTCCGCATCAGGGGGGGGGTCCCCGGGGACAGGTGGAGGTCGGAGGCCCCCTTCTCTTTCAAGGCTTTAAAAAGCGTGTCAATTTGTGGCATGATGATTTCCCTTGAGGATGAATCTCCGATCCTCTTATCCCGGAGTGAGGACGATGCAGGGGGAGGAGAAGGAGGTTTGGATTGCTTAGACTTTATGAGAATAGTTTAGCATAATGTTCGTGATCGGCAAGTCTGGACTTTCCCGGGCGTGTCTATCGGAAAACAAGGAACTATATCCCTTCCCTTTTTATTTCTTCTATCTCTCTCTTGATGGATTGCATCAAGGGGCTGCCCTTTTCACTCTTGAGGCGGGCCTTATTCAGCTGACGAAGCGCCTTCTCAGGCTCAAGATCAAGGCGGTAATACCGGCCCAGGTGAAAATGTTCCTCTGCAGGCAGCGATAGTGCGCGGAAAGATTGGGCCAGTTGAAGGTGAAGAACAGGATCATTGGGGGAGCGCGCCTGTGCCAATTTAAGATGTTCAATCGCTTCAAGGTGGTGTTCCTCGGCCTGTGAAATCATTCCGAGAACGGCATGCGGCGCCGCCTCTTTTTCCGAAAGTTGAAGACTCTTCAAGGCCGCTTCTTTTGCCCGATCGGCCTGCCCCAGCCCCGTATAAACCTGGGTAAGATCCGCATAGTACAGCGGATGATCCGGATGGAGCCGGAGCGCCTCCTGGTATTCACGTACGGCTTTTTTGAACCGCCCGGATTTCAGGGCAAAAAGGCCGGAGAGGTAATGCTGTCTCTCCTCGCTCAGGGGACCCTTCTCCTGTCCCAAAGGAGGGGCCGAGAGATCCATCTCTGCCCCTTCCCCTGCCCGTAAGATCGTCAGGAGTCGCCCCCAATCTTGAATCCCGGCTCCCTGGCTCCTTCTCCCTAATGAACGATTTTGGAGAAAGGCATCCACCTTGGCGCGTCGATCATCGACGCCGGGATGTGTCGAGAGATAGGCTGGAATGGGTGCGCCGGAAAACCGTTTGTAGAAAGCAAGGGTTTTGAAAAAATCAGACAAGCCCGCTGGATGATATCCAGTCTTCTGAAGGTATTTGATGGCGAAAAAATCGGCCTCCTCTTCATTCTTTCGGCTGAAACCGAGCTTAAATGTGATATTTGCGGCCGGTGCGATGACGCTGGCGGCCGCTTCTCCTTTTCCCGCAAGAACCGCCCCGATGACAGCAGCCATGGTAGCCAGGTCAATAGCCCCCATCTTTTTTGCATCTTTAAAGTGGTGGTCTCGTGTGACATGGGCGATTTCGTGGGCGAGTACCCCGGCCAGGGCGTCAATACTGCCGAGTTTATTGAGCAAACCATCAAATATAAAAATATAACCACCCGGGATGGCAAAGGCGTTGGCCTGGTTCTGTTTTACGATTAGGAAGTGATAGTCAGAAGGGTCTTCTCCAATGGCTTTAAGGATTTTCTCCCCCACCTGGTTTACTGTTGTCACAATTTCGGGTTCTTTGACAAAGGTAAATTCTTTTCTTGCTGCCTGAAGAAATTTTTTCCCAAGGGCTTTTTTCGGATCAGGATCTTCACCCAG
Source organism: Candidatus Manganitrophaceae bacterium (assembly GCA_012960925.1). Taxonomy (NCBI): domain Bacteria; kingdom Pseudomonadati; phylum Nitrospirota; class Nitrospiria; order Candidatus Troglogloeales; family Candidatus Manganitrophaceae; species Candidatus Manganitrophaceae bacterium. The sequence goes on along the minus strand of DUAG01000042.1, from coordinate 93,677 downwards.
TGCTTGATCCTCGGAAGTGACTTGCGGGGGTTTTGAAATGGTCTCAGGATTACGATGAGGTCTCCCCCCGGCACAACTCAGGAGGAAGACCAGGAGAAAGAGAAGGGCAGATCGTATCAGAGACACGCGCGCCCTTTCTTTGTTCCGGAACGAACCGGGTGTTGATTACAAAATGTACTAAAGAACCCCGAACTGGAAGAAAGGGATTTGGGCTCGAGATAGGTATCCATGATTGACTGAAGGTTCCTTTCTGGAAATTTTTGGTCGTGATTGTTAAAACATCTTGAGAATGGATCTCTTCTTTTCGAGGTACTCCTTTTCAGTGATCAGGTCTTCTTTGCGGAGGTGCTTCAGAGTACGTAACTTCTCTTCCAGGGTCTTTGTCGAAAGAGGTAGTGAGGAGTCCTTAGAAGGGAAAGAGGGATCGGGAGAGGGAAAAGAAAGTGCGGCATAATCAATGACCAGCCAATGTGGGTCGGATCCGACAAGGCCGATCAGGTTCTTGAAACGTCGGTGCGTCATGTGGTCGGCTTCAGACAAGGCAAAAGCGTATTTTCCCTTTTCTGAAGGTGGGATTCTTTTTCCGACGGAGGTGAGGGGGAAGCTTTTCCTGAGCGGTGATTCGTAATGATTAATCCGGAGATGAAGCTGTTTTCCCTTGACGAGGATAAATCCCGAGGTGATGGAAACGGCATGAGCATTCTCAGGAGCGCTGTGGTAAAAATTGATCTGTTCCGAGGGATCGGCCTCCGCCAGGGCCTGAGAAATCCGGATGGCCATGGCTTGGGCAGTTTCCGAATCAAAGAGAGGCCGCCGTTTCTTTTCTCCTGAAATAATAGAATTCAACAATCCGGTGCTAGGCTGGACTTTGACAGAACTCAAGAGCAACTGTAGGCGTTTCGGAGATATCGCTACAGGGTGATCATAAGGGGAAGAGAAGGAGGAGGCCTGTCGCCCTCCTTTATCCAGTAAGACGAGGAGGTCGGGCGCTTGATGAACGGTCCGCTGCAATTGCGCCTTGTTGGTGCAGGAAACCAGAGAAAGAAAAAGGAATGTTAAAACCAAGTACCGCATCTTTTCCCCCTGATGGATGGAAGGTCTACCCATTTCCACTAAAAGAATCGTAAAGACCTGTGTGCGTTCTCAATGAAGACACCCTGTTGGGCGTGTGTCGGGCGCTTGAAGGGTTTGCAAGAGAATGGGTGGTAATCAAGTCGGCTCAAGTGCGCCTCGGATTTCTTCGGCGACCGCTTGAGCGGCATGGACCGGGTTGCTTGCGAGATAGATCGGTCTTCCGATGACCAGGTAATCCGATCCGTTTCTGATCGCTTCTCCTGGGGTCATGACACGTCGCTGGTCATCTTTTGCCACCGGCATGGAAGTCGGGCGAATGCCGGGAGTCACAACAACAAAATGATGGCCACATTTTTCTTTTACGGCCTGCACTTCCAGTCCAGAGCAGACTACGCCGGCGCATCCGGCCTTTTTGGCCATTTCAGCATATTTTACAACGCGCTCTGAAACGGGGATTGCGTAGCCGAGGTCTTGTGATTCTTCTTCACTCGTACTGGTTAAGACGGTTACCGCGAGGACATTTGTCCTATTTTGCATTGCTTCAACCGCTGCCCTTAGTGCCCGCTCGCCCTGCTGCGCGTTCACCGTAAAGAATTTGACTTCTGTTTTTGAAACAACAGCGGATGAAACGCCGCGAACCGTGTGCGGAATATCGCTAAACTTGATATCGAGGAAGATCCGTTCTCCACCGCCAAGCGCTTCGTGAATTTGATGAATAATTTTTGTTCCCTCTGCGGACATAAACAGCGTGAGACCAATCTTAAACATCCCAACATGGCCCTTCAATTGATCCACGACGCTTAAGGCCTCCTCTCCAGAATGAAAGTCGAGGGGCAGTATTATCCTGTCTTTTGGCTCCGTTGGCACAGGTCCTTTCGCATGGTGGGGATAGGCGGAATCGAGTCTGCATGAAACCGCTCTCGGAAGTGATTGAAACTCCATACAGGCGATATTAACAAAAATGGTTGATTATGATCAAGGAGACCCCAAAAGATCCAAGGTCGGCGATCGGATCTTGGTGTAAACCGCATCCGTCTCCTGAAAGACAAGGCCAGAGACCATGAAGGCGAGCGAGGCATACTCACCTGTACGTTAGAACAAAATTAGCCTGTTAATCTGACTTCCCACGCGTCCTTATTTCTGGCAAGGATAAATCGGGTCTGACAAACCGGACAAAAAGCGCCGTCTCCTTCAGCATGCCTTTTCCCAAGCGCAATCGTTTGGCCATCTTTCGGACAAGCAAGGAGGGGGATCGCTCCATCGCTGTGCAAAACGGTTTTTTCGAATACTCCTTCATCCCAGATCGATAAAAAAAGATCGACGAGTTCAGGGTCAAAATGTGTTCGCTTGTGCTTTCTTAAATAGACGAGGGCTTCATTGGTCTTGATCGGCTGTCGGTAGGGGCGATGGCTGGTCAGTGCGTCAAATACATCGGCAATCGCGATAATTCGCCCTGCTGCAGGAATCTCCTCTCAATCCTTCCGGATAGCCGTCTCCGTCATAGCGTTCATGGTGAGAGTAGATTCCCGCGGCCGCCGGTTTAAGAAATTCAACTCCTTGAAGCAAGCGCCTTCCTTCTGCCGGGTGGGCCTTGATTTTTTCAAACTCTTCAGGCGTTAGCTTGCCGGATTTTTTCAAGATATAGTCTTCCGTCGATATCTTTCCAAGGTCGTGAAAGAGGGCGCCCAGTTCGATAGAGGCGACCCTTTCCTTCGACCAGCCGAGACGCTTTGCTGTTGCAGTCACATAGCGGGAGACCTGCCAGGTGTGCCCCGCGGTATAGGGGTCTCTCCCCTCAACCACGTTGGCCAGGAGATTCAAGGTGTCGAGATCTGGCCCGGTCAAATGACGACGGCGGTCACGTCCGAAACCCTTTAATAAATCCAACCCGCCCATGACACCTCCTCGCAATAAACCTGGAGCCTTCAACAGATCTTTTATTTAGTATAGGAACATTTCATAATACGATGCTGTAGCCTTTCCTACAATAAAAATAGTCCCCCTGTTTCCAGGGGGACTCCAGTAAAGATCCAGAAAAGCTGAGACGAAGACTTATCTGGCATGCGGTGAAAAGATCGCATTGTCGTGGAAAAGATCATCAAACTGATGGAAGATCTCTCCGGACGCGCGAGGCGCTTCAACCGTCGCATCAAGAGTTCTTCCGCCAGCGATTGGACGTCCATGGGCATAGGTCTTATCAGCCCAGTACTCTGTTGTCGGATCGGAAACATTTGCATTCGGATTGATCAGCAAGGATCCGTTGTTAGGGTTGATCCAGAGGAAGGGCTTCCAGATCGGTGTCGGCGGGATGATATCGCCGCCATTAGCGTCGGGATTCCGAAGGAAAGGAGGAAACCGGAGCGATGATGGTGGACCACTGGGGTCTGACCGCATCGGCGGAGGAGGCCAGTTTAGCTTTCCATGAGGATTGAAGGTTGGATTGATTCGGCCGCAGGGTGTTCCTTTCGGGTGGGATGCATTGTCGCACATCTTTGCTTCCCCATATCCTTCGGTCCTTTGACCGATCACAAGGCCATTTGACCCATTGGCTTCTTGAAGGCGCTGTAAATCGGATCTGCAAACGATTTACCAATGATGAATGGTGGAGGATTAAATACAAATGGATTTGTGTCCGCCGTTGAAAACTGGTAACCATTAAGTATGGTTCCCCTACCATCAATGAAAGGCAGCAAGCCATCCTGGTCTCCGGCTGCTGGAAAGACATCCTGCTGCTGAATGACGTCAAAGTGAGGACGGAATCCCCACCCCGCCCGCCACTGGACCTCAGCGACTTTCGGCGCGCCGCAGGTCGGTTTGAAGTCGAATATCTCGAAGCTGTGGCTGCCTCCATTTCCGAGTTTGGAGATATCGTCATGGAGCGGCTTGCTGAAATCGACATTCCGGAAAAAGTGAGTCTGCTTGTCAAGGTTAATGACCTTTACCTTCACCTTCTCCCCTTGGGTAAACTCTTCGATCGTACCTCCTCCGTTTGGCCCGGCTCCATACATCTCATTATTCATGTAAACGGATACAAAACGGTAGCCCCCAAAATCTCCGGGAGATAAGCCGTCTTCATCCTGGAGAACTTCCCATGCCTCGGGGGGAAGCTGTTTCTGATTTTCAGCCAGATCGGCCCACTCCTGCCAAGTCCCCGCAGATGTTTCGTTTAGCATTGTGTAAACGGTTGCCGCATCAGATCCATTGATAACTGCCTGTGCTACTTTATACATTTTTTTCTCCGGAGCGGCCTCTCCGATCCAGGCGATGGATAGCAGTTTATTGCGTTCTGCAAAGCTTCTCCCTTGAGGGTCTAGCTCTATTGGATTAATCCCGCTGCCGGGGTTCTCCTCTAACATTTTCTTTTTATGGAAATTCTCGATCTCAAAGACCGGCTGGAGAAAATGGATTCTTGGTGGGTGTTCCCGCCATCCCCAGGTATAGATTCCGCGAAGCATCCCCAACGGCGGGTGTTTTACCGTCACTTGGGTTACTGATGGGGCCTCAATCGGAACCCAAACAGAATCGAGTCCCTTGAAAGGGAAAGCGACACTGGTTTTTTTATCGAGCATGACCGTTGCGGGCGAGAATTCTTCCCGAACCAGTGAATAGATCTTATAGTTCACATGAAGGAGGTCTTCTCTTGCTCCGACCGGAACACGAATCATAAAGGTATCGGCATCAAACTGCCCATCATACCAGAGCATATTGACATCAACATCCCACACTTTTTTCGGCTTCCCATCCAGGCCTGGAGCGGTTCTTCCGGCAAATCTCGATTCCGCCCAGATTCGGGATCATCCAGTCCAGAAGGATGAACTCGGGCTGGCATTCCTTCCATAGGCGAAGCGCTTCAGCGCCATCGGTGGCCTGGATCGTTTTAAATCCGTCGTCATGGAGATAAAGACTGAGGATGGAGGATGTTTTCGGGTCATCTTCTACGATTAAAACAAGTCCGTTTGTGAATCGATTCATTGCGTTTCAGGTCTCCTTGAATTAGGACAAACGCCTAGGGAAAGTCGTGTTGTTCCGGATTTTAAATCATAAACAGCGAAATGATATCAGATAGTTTATAGACTTTTTGTAAGCCTCATTACACTTTTCAATATTTTTCTATTTTGTTCAAGCATAAGAATAAAATGGGAATAGTCTGGGCAGACTGTACGCCAGACTACATCAGAGAAACTCTGGATCTGATATTGATATCTTTTTAATACGGCAGGATCACCCTGGATTCACTTTGGTTTATCTGAGAATTGGATCTTTGGACCCCCCCCCCTCGGTTTGATGGGTGATCTGTAAAATGTTATTCTACTTTAGGACTCTGCAGGAGGCCGATATGAAAGGACTTAAAAGTATATTCCTCATCGCGCTCGTTGTACTTTTGATGGGATTTGATTTCTCGAAACATAGCATCCCCCGATCCGAGATTCGCTCCGGAGGGCCCCCTAAAGATGGCATCCCTGCCATTCTAGAGCCCAAATTTGTCCGGGTAGATCAGGCGACCTTCATAAAGGATCAGGACCGCGTACTCGGTCTGGTGCATCATGGAGAGTCCAAGGCCTATCCAATCAATATTTTAAACTGGCATGAAATCGTAAATGATGTCGTCGGTGGTAGACCAGTGTTTATCACTTATTGTCCCCTTTGCGGAACAGGAATGGCTTTTGACCCGACATTTAATGGAAGGGTATATACCTTTGGGGTGTCTGGTCTCCTCTATAAGAGTGATGTCTTGATGTACGACCACCAGACCGAGAGTCTCTGGTCTCAAATCCGAAAAGAGGCCGTTACCGGGGAGATGATCGGGTCTCGACTGACCCTTCTCCCTCTCATTCACACCACCTAGAAAGCATGGAAGAAAGAACATCCGCAAACCCCGGTTCTTTCTACCGATACCGGCTATCGTAGAGACTACGGTCGTGACCCGTATGCAGGCTATGCGGATACAGACCGACTTATATTTTCTGTTGGAAAGATTGACCCGCGTTTCCCGCCAAAAACCTGGATATTAGGCGTGGAGAGAAACGGCATTACGAAGGCTTATCCCTTTCCAGAGTTGGATAAAGGTTCTGTCTTTATTGTCGATATGTTGGGGGCGGAGGAGGTTCGCATTGAGTATGATCGAAATTCCCGGACCGCACGAATAAAAAACAAGGATGGAGATGATCTTCCAACCGTGGTTGCTTGCTGGTTTGCGTGGGCTGCCTTCCATCCAAAGACCGAGGTTTATGCGCGTCCTTAAGTCCCTTTAAAGGTCGTCTAAATGGAGAAATGGGACCCACTTGAGGAGGAGTCGATATGGAAATAGATCTGACTGAAATTCAAAAAAAGCTGAATGCGGCATCTTGTCCTGTCTGCCACAATTCTACAATCGATGTCGCATTACGGTGTGATCTGGGATATGGGGAATGTCTTTCAACAGGAACCTGCCGGACCTGTGGAACGGTGTATGAGATCTCGAATGAGCGGAGTACCCTGGAGAAGAAAAGAAATGATCTTCCTCCCCCGGTTTGTCCGAGATGTAAAGCCTCAGAGGACTCAGAGATCGACATGGAGATGCGGTGTGAACTGCCTTCACGTCAATGCTTTTATGTTGCGCATTGCCGGAAGTGTGATCATCCATTTTTTCCCGAAACGGTTACCGGTTCTTGATGTTTTTCAGGTGGTCAGTATACAGTTTCGGAATGATAGGAAAGAGGCTTTGATGAAATGTGCCAAGCGTCTGTATCTCTTTCTGATACCGTGGGCAATCAGTTTTATTTTTTTGGGATCTCTGTCGCCAAGACCTTCTTTTGCATTGGAGGAGAGCCTGCGTCTCCTGAGTGATCAAACGAAAGAGGATGACCTTCCCGTTGGTTGGCAGCCCTTAACATTCAGAAGTGTCTCCCGCCATACTGAATACAAGCTAATACAAGAAAAGAGCCGCCCTGTGATACGGGCGAAAAGTGACCGATCTGCATCCGGCCTTTACCGACCGCTGGATCTCGACCCGAAAGTCTATCCGATCCTTTCCTGGTGTTGGAAGGTTGACGGAATTATTTCAAAGGGAGATGCGACAAAGAAAAAAGGGGACGACTACGCCGCTCGTATTTATGTCACGTTCAAATATGATCCGGACAAGTCTGGTTTTCTAGAGCGATCTTTATTCCGCATCGCCAAGATGCGGGAAGGGGAGTATCCCCCGAAAGGCGCGCTCAATTATATCTGGGCAAACCGGATTCCAAAGGGAAAGGAAATCTCCAATGCATTTACAGATCGTGCCCAGATGGTCGCGGTTGAGAGTGGGGAGGAAAAAGTGGGCCAATGGGTCTGCGAGGAACGTAATATTTATGAAGACTATCTTTCCCTCTTTGGAGAAGACCCGCCAAGATTATCCGGCGTGGCGGTGATGACCGACACAGACAACACGGGTGAGTCTGCAAGTGCATTCTATGCAGATCTGGTTTTACATAGGGTGACCCATAAACAGCCGAATTAAGCCCGTTCCGGGAGAGGAAAAAGTTATGTCGTCTTCGGACGAAGGAAATAAGGAAATACTGATGCTGCCCGACGACGCATACAATCGGGCGCTTATTGAGAACGTCCACCCGCACGGCTGGATCAATCCGGAGCCCGCCGAAAAGTACAACTTGGTTGTGATCGGTGCCGGTACGGCAGGGCTCATTTCGGCGGCTATTGCCGCCAGCCTGGGTGCCCGCGTCGCCCTGATCGAGCGACACCTTATGGGAGGAGATTGCCTGAATGTCGGATGCGTTCCCTCAAAGGGGATCATTAGTGCCTCGCGTGTCTGGTCCCAGGTCAAAAACGCGAAGACCTTCGGGGTGGACGTTCCCGATGGGACGCAGTATGATTTCGGCACTGTGATGGCCCGAATGCGGAAGTTGCGTTCCCGCATCAGCCATGCCGACTCGGCTCATCGCTATCAGAAAATGGGGGTCGATGTCTTCATCGGAGAGGGACGCTTCACCGGATCCGACTGCGTTGAGGTTGGCGGAAAGGACCTACTCTTTTCAAAGGCCGTGATCTGTACCGGTGCCCGCGCAGCCACGCCAGACATCCCCGGCCTGAAGGAATCTGGTTTTCTGACCAATGAAACCGTTTTCTCCCTGACCGAATTGCCGCCGCGCATGGCGGTCATCGGGGCGGGTCCGATCGGATGTGAACTCACGCAGAGCTTTGCCCGTTTTGGGAGCCATGTCTGCATCTTTGAGAAGACCGACCACATCCTTCCCCGCGAGGATGCCGATGCGGCGTCTCTTGTTCAGGAGAGGATGAAACAGGATGAAGTCTGCTTTGTTTTTGAATCGAATATCACCCAAGTCGAAAAACGAGGCAACGAGAAGGTCATACATTTTGAAACCAAGGGCGAGAAAAAAACGCTGGTCGTTGATGAAATCCTGGTTGGTGTCGGCCGAGCTCCGAACGTTGAAGGCCTTGGCCTCGAGCGCGCTGGCGTCGAATACGATCTGCGGAACGGAGTCAAGGTAAATGAACGGCTCCAGACGCAAAATTCTCGTATTTATGCCGCCGGCGATATCTGTTTTCCTTTCAAGTTCACCCATACGGCCGATGCCTTGGCTCAAATTGTCATACAGAATGCTCTTTTTCCCCATCCTTTTGGTCTGGGTTATGCCAGCACCGAATCCTTAATCATCCCCTGGGTGACCTTTACCGATCCAGAAATTGCCCATGTTGGACTCTATGAAGCCGATGCAAAGGCGAAAGACATTGAGATCGATTCCTTCACGTTTCACTTGAACGAGGTCGATCGTGCCATTCTCGATGGCGAAGAAGATGGTTTCGCGAGGGTCCATTTGCGCAAAGGAACGGACAAAATTGTTGGGGCAACGGTTGTTGCGACCCACGCCGGAGAGATGATCAGTGAGCTGACCCTTGCAATGCAGGCTGGAATTGGACTCGGAACCATCGGGAAAACCATCCATTCCTATCCCACGCAGGCCGAGGTCATTAAAAGGGTTGCAAACGCATGGCGAAAGGAATCCTTCACAGAAGGGAAGAAAGATATTCTTCGCAAGTGGTTTTCCTGGACACGCTGAATGAAGGAACTGGAGTTTATGGAAGCAAGCCATCAAGGCAAAAAAGGGGTACTCGGGAAGGGAATCATCATCGGTTTATTTGTGATGGGCCTTGCCGCCTTCTTTTATTTCAATCTGGGGCAATATATAACCCTTGAATCCCTCAAGAAGAACAAAGATGCCCTTCGAAACTACACGGCCTCTCACCCTCTGCTGACGGTTCTCCTCTATATCGCCGCTTATGCCCTTCAAACCGCGCTGTCACTGCCGGGCGCGACCCTGTTTACGATATTGGGCGGTTTTCTTTTTGGTTCCCTGCTCGGAACCCTTTATGTGAACATTGCGGCGACAACAGGCGCAACACTTGCCTTTTTGGCGGCCCGTTATCTCTTTCGGGACACCGTTGAGACGAAACTGGGTAAAAGGCTTGCGTCATTCCAGAAGGGGTTTTCTGAAAATGCCTTTAGTTATCTCCTGACCCTGCGCCTGATTCCGCTCTTTCCCTTTTTTCTGGTTAATCTGGCATCCGGGTTGACCCGTATCCGTCTGGCCGTGTATGTGGCGGCCACCTCCATAGGTATCCTTCCGGGAAGCTTCGTATTCAGCAACGCGGGAAAACAACTCGGAAACATAGAGTCGGTAAAGGACATTGCTTCCGTCGAGGTCCTGGGTGCGTTTACCCTCTTGGGGGTGCTTTCCTTTGTTCCCGTTATTTACCAAAAGCTTAAGAAGCCTGCGATTTCCCGACCTGTGGACCCGGTGAAGTAAGCCTCCCTGGCAACGAATCCCGGTTCCGGAATTCTGAATTTGGGCTTTGACTTCTTACCGATAGGCGGTTAGAATCCGTCCTGAATGGTTACAATTTGGTTTGATCTCGCTTCATTTTTTCCGACGAGAACCCCGATGATCTACTCCCCATCACGATTGGAATCCTATCGCCAATGCCCCCAGAAGTTTAAATATACTTATATCGACAAAATTCCATCAGAGATAGAGGGGGTTGAAGCCTTCATGGGATCGAGGGTCCATGAGTCCCTGGAGAAACTCTATACGCACCTTCGATTTTGTAAATTACTCTCACTCGAAGAACTGCTTGAGGACTACCGCCAGATCTGGGAACTTAAATGGCATGATGAGATCCGGATCGTTCGTGCTGAGATGGTGCCCGATGACTATCTTGCGCTGGGAGAAAAGTGCATCATCGATTACTATCAGCGCTACCATCCCTTCGATCAGAGCCGGACGCTGGGGATAGAGCATCCCGTTAAATTTTCACTTGATGATGCGGGTCAATATATGATCCAGGGCTTTATCGATCGCCTGAGCCAACCTAAAGACGGTGTTATCTGGATACATGACTACAAGACCAAGGGATTCTTTCCCACACAGAAGGAACTGGATGAAGACCGACAACTTGCCTTCTACCAGTTGGCCATAAAAGAACTCTGGCCGGAGACGAAGAAAGTCGAACTGATATGGCACTACCTTATTTTTGATAAGGAGATTCGTTCCCGTCGAAGCCCGGAAGAGCTGGAAGAACTCCGTCAGGAGACCATCGCCCTGATTCAGGAAATTGAAGGTGCGGCGCTTTACCCCCCGCGTCAGAGCGGCCTTTGCAACTGGTGTGAATTTCAGAAGATTTGCCCGCTCTTCCGGCACCAATATGAAACAGAATCACTTCCTGAGAATGAATACATGGGGGAAGAAGGGGTCCGGCTGGCCGGTCGCCTGATCACATTGCAATCTGAAGAGGCCAGTGTCAAGGGAGAAATTGCAAAGGTCAAGGAGGCCTTGGGAGATTACGCCCGCAGAAAAGGGGTGGAGGCCGTTTTCACGAAGGACCATAAGGTTAGAATAAAGGTCTATGAAAACATCAAATTTCCCGGCTGGAAAGATCCCGGTCGACCTGCTCTGGATAAACTGATCAAAGCCTCTGGAAAATGGGAGGAAGTCTCATCGCTCGATGTTTTTGCCCTCTCCAAGGCAGTACAGAGTGGAAAGTGGGACCTGGAAATTTTAGAAAAGGTCAAGGAACATGGCAATAACGACCCGACCCTGTGGATCAAGGTATTCCCGAAAAAATGGGGCAGGTAAGGATCCTGACCTCGTTTGTCTCCTATTTACTCGCTCCTTTGAAAAATCGTTTTAAAAATATTTTTTCGTGCGTTCTCTGTTTTTGCAATGTCCTCCTTTAGTTCCCTGGTCTTTTGAATCGTCGCAATTTTCCGGGAAATGCGGGAGTCCGCACTTTCTGATAGAGATTGCTTGAGATAAATCTCCCTGGGGATAACAAAGCTGTAAAGGATTGATCCGAGCAGAGCGACACCCGAGAGCAGGAAAGCACACTTGAATAAAAATCCTCCTACGTATCTCGAGATAAGAAAAAGCAGCAGGAAGGCAAGGCCTGAGGCGACCAGGATGTTTCTGTCCCTTAAGGGATCAAACCACTTTTGAAGGTTTTCCGGGAGACGGTTTAATTTTCTTTCTGCGGAGGCGGTAAAGGTGTCTGTCGCGAGCGGAGCGAGATCCGACTCTCCGAGTACCTCAACGGTCGCTCGGTATCTGAGAGGAACCTTGGACAGGGTGTCGGTCAAAGTGACCACCCCCTCAAGATTCGTATATTTGTAGATCTCTGCCTGGATCCCGCTTGGGCTGAACAGAAAGAACACTAACAAAATCAAAATGATCCGATTCATTACGACCTCCGAGTCTGTAAAAACTCTATCGGATGAATGCGGATCTGTCAACGGGTCCCAAGATCGGAGATTGGATCTTGGGACGGGCCAATGATCTTGATTAATCGAAGGAGATATGCTAGAAGGGGCCTTCAAATGGGCGTGTGGCGGAAACGGTAGACGCAGCAGTCTCAAAAACTGCCGAGGGTAGCCTCATGTCGGTTCGATTCCGACCACGCCCACCAAGGAAAATCAATGGCTTAGGAAATTCTTCCCCTCTCATTGGATCTTCCCCGTTTTGTTTGGCGAGGTTCTGGTCAAGGTCCAGCATGACTTTTGTTTCAGGAGACCAAGTTCTTCACGAAAGGAATGCACCATACAATACGATCAGGACAAATACAAGAATGACGACGAAGGGGATTGCACATCCGAGGGCAAGCAGACTGTTCCCGAGTTCCTGCATTTTTGTTGCTGATGAATCGGGAGGGGCTTCGTCGCAGGAAGGACAGGCAAAGGTCTTGGAATGAAGCTCTCTACCGCACTCTTTGCACTTCATAGGGGCCCGCACGAAGACAGGCATGTAATATCGACAATAAGACGGGACACGTTACCAGGTAATATTTTCTGCTGTCTGTACTTTGGCCCCCAAAGCGATATTTTTCTCCTGTTTTGTGTACACGCTGACGAGATAACTGTATATCCCTTTCCCGATGTTTTTTCCGGGATCTGGGGCGTCTTTAGAAGACGATTTGACCATCCTGACGAAATTATCGCCAAGGTCTTTTGCCTTTTTTATGGACGTATTTTCGGGAACAACAAGAACAAGGCTTAGATCATCACCCTTTTGAGGGATGATCGCCTCAATGACCCCTGGGAATTGTTTGATACGGTTTATCACTATTTCCTTTGTTGTGTCATTCAGAAGCGGCACCTTAGATCTTAGAGTGACGATGATACTGAAAAATATAAAAATGATTATGAGTGCAAAGGCGCCATCTCGGACAAAGGTTCTCTTCTTCACAGGATTTCCGCAATGCGGACAGGCTCTGGCCTTTGTACTGACGTTCTCACCGCATTCTTTACACGCGTATAGAGCCACAATATAATCCCATTACACACAGACTCGAGTAATCCTTGTTATTCGATCTACCCTCCCCCATGCAGAGGCGTTTTATTTCCGGAACACATAGACTCGAAAGGTGCTTCAATATAGCAAATCTGGCCAATAAAATCTGTCGTAAATTCGATGAATCAAGCGCAAAGCAGTCGGCCTGCTTGATTCATCGTTAATTATGGTACGATGGCGAAGGGCTGGTAGGCTGAATCGCAAGATGTCCGGTTCTGGACTTATTATAAAGGAGGATAACGATGGCATTCACCCTGGGAATTGGTGACAAGGCACGAGATTTTGTGTTACCCGCAACAGATGGGAAGACCTATCGCCTATCAGACTTTTCTGAGGCAAAAGTGCTTGTGCTTTTCTTTACCTGCAACCACTGTCCTTATGTCATTGGTTCTGACGAAGTGACCCGTGCGACGGCTGAACGCTTTAAGGACAAGAATGTTGCCTTCATCGGCATCAACGCCAACAGTGAAAACACTTATGCGTCCGATGATTCTGAACACATGGTGGAGAGGATGAATCAGCATCATTTCCCGTGGGTCTACGCCCGGGACAAATCTCAGGAAGTCGCTTTGGCCTACGGGGGACTGAGGACCCCGCATTTCTACGTGTTCGACCAGGATCGAAAGCTCGTTTACACGGGCCGTGGGGTGGATAATCCGAGAAACGCAGCCGAGGCAGGGGTCAATGACCTTGACCGGGCACTGGAGGAGCTTCTGGCGGGGCAGGCGATCAGTACGCCGGTGACAAATCCCATCGGCTGCAACATCAAGTGGGAAGATCAGGATGCGCATTGGATGCCACCGGAAGCGTGTGATCTTGTCTAATGGGCAGCATGATTTTCAGGAGTTGAACTGTGGCAGATAAATTTGACGTGTTGAGCGATGAGCATATTGTGTTCATAAAAAAGCAACACCTGTTTTTTGTCGGGACGGCCGGGTCAGAAGGCTTCGTGAATGTCTCTCCCAAGGGAATGGATAGCTTTAGAGTCATCAATCGCGCCAAGGTGGTGTGGTTGAACTTAACCGGCAGTGGGAATGAGACGGCCGCCCATGTGCTTGAAAATCGCCGTATGACGGTCATGTTCTGCTCATTTGACAAGCAGCCCCTCATATTAAGATTGTTCGCCCAGGCCAAGGCCATCCATCCGAGGGACGGAGACTGGGAGGATCTTTATTCACTCTTTCCTGAGGATGTGGGTGCACGGCAGATTTTTGAGCTTCAACTGATCCTGGTGACGACCTCTTGCGGTTATGCCGTACCCTATTTTGAGCTAAAAGAGGAACGCCCTACATTATCCCAATGGGCTGAAAGTCGCGGGAAGCAGGGGATTTTGGACTATTGGGAAAAACATAATCAACGGAGCCTGAATGATAAGGAAACAGGAATTTTTTAGAAATGAATAAGCAGGCAACCCAAAATGAGGCCACAAACGGCACCGTGATAAAGGCGGCAGAAGCAAATATTCGAGACACCGTTTCCATTGCCTTGGGCCATACACCGAGAGAGCGGGCCGTTATTATTTATGATACGAAGTCGGACTTGTCGAAGCTCTTGACCGAGGCCTATCAAGTGGTTCTTCCAGATGCTGTTGCCTTTGATTTTAATCAATCTGACCCGGAGGTCATCCTGAGGCAGTTCAGCCTCCTGTCCCCGGACGACCTAGTCATTCTGGTCCAATCCACCAGTTTTCGTTTGAGCCAGTTTCGCATACGGCTTGAACTCTTTCAAAGAAAACTAAAGGTGATCGAACATCCTCATCTCGGCCGGTTTCCCGAAGAAGAGGTTGCTGTTTATGTTGACGCGCTTGCTTATGATCCTACTTACTACCGAACGGTCGGACCTCTTTTGAGAGATCGTATTGCCCGGGCGGAAAGAGTCAGGATCATCTGCGAGGATACCGAGTTAATCTACGACACGACTTTTTTAGATCCCAGGTTGAATATTGGTGATTACGAAGATATGAAAAATATCGGCGGCCAGTATCCAATCGGGGAAGTCTTTACGGAGCCGAAAGAGATCAATCGCCTGAATGGAACCGTAAGGCTATTTGCCTTTGGCGATACTGACTTTCGTGTCAATGTTCCAAAAGAACCCTTCACGGCACGGATTGAAGGAGGACTTCTGGTTTCCTGTCCTGATGCGCCGCTTGGCTTTCAGGGGGTTTTGGATATCATCCGGGAAAAAGAAGAGGTCGTCTGGGTCCGTGAGCTTGGATTTGGCCTGAACCGTGCGTTCAGCCGGGATCGACGCGTGAGCGATATCGGTACCTATGAACGAATGTGCGGCATTCACCTTTCCCTGGGGGCCAAACACTTACAATATAAAAAGCCGGGTTTCCCGAAAAAGGGAGGATTTCACGTCGACGTCTTTGTTGACGCCCAAGCGGTGGAGATCGATGGCGTCACTATTTTCCAGGACGGAGCCTACAGATAGGACCCCTGAGATAAAACTGAAAACCCCGCCCAGAGAGGCGAAAAATAACGCATCAGATCTGCTCCTTGGCGCGGTGGGTCGCTTCATTGATGTCGGGTTATCTTACAATCAATTTGCTTCAACTCAGAACGTTGTGACGTCTTAAAATATCTCTCCTGCTCGTGCCGTGTGTTCCTCTCGACAGGAAAGAGCACCTCCAAGGCTTCGCATAAAAGGGCTTCGTACTTCTCAACGTCATAGCCCCAGGCTCCATCGATAAAACCCAGTGCCCTGGCGCGATCCGACGGGACCCTTGCCTTCATCTCTGTGATGACATAGGAGATCGTCTGTCCCGGCATCAGCCGAACACCTCTCACCGCCAACTCATTGGCAACAATCGCAATGAGACTCGCCTTCTGATATTCGTGAGGTTCTTTTGACAAGGCTTTTGAAATCGCCAGATCAACAAACGGGATCTGTCCGGACCGCAACTTGTCCCGATATCCTTCAAAACAATCCATCACTTGCGGCAATAAGAATTGGTATGCTTCCTGATTTCGCGCAACTGAAAGGATCTCAATCATTTCAAGCTGAGCGCGTTTAATAAAGACCGGCGTGTCCGACCGCCGGGCCTCTATCCCGCGGAGCTTTGTCTTGCCGGAGCGATAGACCCCCAGATAACAACCTGGTGTCGCGAGACCTGGGTTGGATTTAGACGGCGGGAAATGGAGCCAGTTGAAAATCCCTTCAAAGGCAATCGGTATTTCACAGTACTTTGAAATCTTAAGGGCTAGGGCCTCATAGGCGGCTTCGCTTGTCCCCGGCTTTCTGATCATGAGGGAATCCACAATGGCATGAATCATCTCGAAGCCTTCGGCTTCTACGAGGGATTTCGCCTGAAGGAGTTTCTCACGCGAGTAGGCGGTAATCGCTTCGTGGGCCTCGATCTTCCCAAACCGGGCATTTTTATATCCCTGATAACCAAAGGTTGTGACCAATCCCCATTTCAGCGCCGATTGCCGTTCATCATAGATTCGTTTTTGTTCTGGATCTTCCGTCTTCTTCATGAGCCGCTTGTATTCGGTTCGTTTGTCCAAAAGCGGTTTGAGAAAACGGGGAATCAGTCCCTTCCGTTTTTTGCAGAGGTGATGACCGATTTCGGGAACAAGGTTATGGGAACAGCAGCGACAGTTGATTGTTTCAGGAGAGATGTTGTACTTCACCATGATCGACGGATACATCGAGGCGAAGTCAAGTTCGCCCACTTCTTCATGAAAACCCAGTTTTGGGGTATAGGTCAGTCCGCCTTTATCGCTTAGTAAAAGTTGACTGGCGCTTTTAAATCCCTCCGGTTGTCGCTTTCTCCAGGGAATCAGAATGTTCTCCTGAAAGGCAAGATCCATCTGCATCGACGTGATCCCTGTCCCCGTCGAGGTCCGCGCCATTTGCTGGACCGGGATCTTGGAGAGGCGGGCGAACTCAAACACCCCCTCTAATTCCGTATGGCTTGCCAGAAAAGAATTTCGGGTATCAATATGCCACCGACCAAAAAGAAGCCGCGCCTGCGCCTTGTGAACAATCCGGCCATAAGAAAAATAAGATCGCTCTTTTCTGGCCTTCACTTTCCGAGATGGTTCCCGGTTGAGATTCAGCGGAAGGCCAAGCCTTTCGGCACTGGAGATGAGTTGGGGCAGAATACAAGGATCGCCCCACTCCGAGAGAATGAGATCGGGGTCATAACGCTCTAGCAGGGAATTGAACCGGTCTATGATTTCAGTTCCCGTTTCACTCTCACCCACCCCCTCGATCACATGCGTGATCCCTTCGATTGTAACCTCCAAAGGCTTCACCCCACACTGGTCTGGGTGAATCGACTCCCCTTCCATTTTCAGGTGCATAACCGATAAAGGAGGAATCGTATAGGCTGTTGACCAGGGCGAATCCATCAGCTCTATCCTCTGGATCTTTCCTTTCTCCCCAACCCCGACCTCACAAAAAGCCAAGGGGAAGAGCCTCTTTGAGAAGAAATAAAGCTGCGGCAGAGAAAGATCACAATTGTAAAGGGAGAGGGTTTGAGCACGATCCCCTTTTTTATTTTCAAGGGTAATAACCCACTTCACAACCTTGGCATAGTCAAGAGGATTGAAGACGGTCACTCGGGCAACAGGAATGGTTGCCCCGGAATAGAATTCGATACCTTCCGAGGGTTTGATGCGTAGTGGGAGTTTTAACCTAGGGATAAACGAGAGGGTCTTTTTTAATTGTGCCGACGGGCCACCGATATAAAACGAGGGGCTAAAGGTGTCGAAGAGTCGATGTTTTTGACCTGATGAATCGATAAACCAGAGACGCATTCCCCCATAAACCGGGTAGACATCAAAGATCCACCCCTTGAGTGTTTTCCTGGGCATCCATCTCTTTCTCGTTTTTGTCTAGTTCCAAAAGGGCAACCCGTTTTTCCAGGAGGTCATTTGATTTGGTGGATTCGATCAGCATAGCCACCACCATCGCCTCAAAGGGGCTGGCCTTTGAGGCATAACTCCCAGCGGCCACATGATATTTGGCCGCACGAAAAAGGCCGTCGAGATATTCCTGATCCTCACGCCGCAATGCCCGGCGAAAAGCACGCCAGGATGAAACCTCTTGTGCAATGAGTTGTGTAAATGTCGCGAGGGTTCTGCCCATGGGTCACGTCCTATGGCTCCAGGACCGGAAGGACCCACGTTCGGGAGATCGGTTTCTCTTCTGTAATCCGAATCGATGTTTGAAGTGAATCCTCCGGACGATCTATGCGGAAGATCTTATCTGACCGGTGCTTGATGTGTGAAAGAAAGAAGGCCCGCCGTCCCGCCATTTTTCTGGGAAAGGGAGAGAGTATGATAAAAATCCGGTCCCGAGCCATTTGTCCCAATGCATCAATCAGATGAAGTAAGAGGTTTTTGGCTTCAATAAAGGGAACCGATTCATCATAGAAGGTCTCCAGAGGGGACGCCAAAATCACCAGCCGGGGACGATGCACCGCAATTCCGGCTTTAAGCTGATTAAAAATCAATGATCCCATCTGATGACAAGTGAATGCACGGGAGATAAAGAGCGCGGAAAGGAATGACTGTGGATTCCGCCCCATCCTTTTGGCTAATGCAACCAGCGGATAAGGATCGAAGCAGTTACCACCATCTAAAAAAAGAACCCGTTCGCCAAGCTCAAGCCGCCACCCGGCCAACAGAGGCGAGAGAGCAAAGAGGGCCGGATCACCATAAAAAAGAAAAAGTCCGCCTTCTGTGTCCGAAATAAGAGAGCGGGGTAGGTCCTCTAAAAGTGTTTCCATCCTGTCTCCAGTTGAATCTACTGCGAGGGACTCATGAATTCAATGGACACGATTTTCCAGAATATTTCTCTCTCACCGTATAGACACATACGCCTCCGTTCAAAACAACCTGAAAAACCCCGTCCCTCAAGCACCTGATCCCCTCTCGCTACGATTCAAATATTCCTCCGCTCTCCCCGACCAATATCTCGCTGGCCATCTTCTGGAAGTTTTTAGACAAGAAAGACTCAGAGACGGGCAAAACAGAATCAGTTCCACTGCTCTGATATACCATGTTTTTAATGCCGATTAATGTGAAGGGATAGAAGCCCAGCGTGATGAGAACGCCGAAACCATCGATTTTCAGCCGCCTACATCAGGGGAGTGGGGCAGCAAGTTTAAAGACAAGCTTGGGGGACCTCTGAGTGAGTCATGAATTGTTTTTTCAAGGCTGAAATTCTCCGCTTCGGGGTTACAAATCTTGGCAATAGCCGGCTATTACCTGCAATCTGCGCCTTGACTCGAAAAATTTCCCCTCCTGAAAATTCCAACCCAGATTCAATCAGAAGCCCCCTAAGATGGTAGTCAATGCCGCAGCCCAAGCCAAAATGCCGCAGATTTAACCTTAGGGAGGGAATAAAAAAACCAGGGATCGGGTTTCTCCCCAATCCTCGGCTAATCTTTAAAAGGGAAGATCCTGACCTCTGTTAAAGTCAGAGGGTCCATTTCTACGACATGCCGATTTCGGAACTTTTCATAGCCTGATCCCATATCCCGCCACGCAAACCCTGACTCTATCCTTGTTTGATTCTTGTTCAGTAATGGGAACAAAAAAGTGGCTGTATCATAGACCCCTGACCCTGTCCGTAAGACAGCCGTCAGAAGGCCACCGAGTGGACCTAAGGACACCACTTCGATCGGCCCACCCTTCACCTTGATGTCATGAGGTTTACTGAAAATTTCGGCCCATCCCGTAGACATATTCACGACACCGGTCATCAATTTCGTTCCTGTGTCTTTTACGTATCGGTCAAGTGAAGCATCTGCGAATGAAATTCCAGACAAGACCAACGTAAACGAGACCATGAGGACGAGGAACATCGATATCAGGATTGCAGGCCTGTCGGAGTAAGCTGCAACGCCTGATTCTGACTCCATTGTCCGAATTACCGTACTGGAAAGTAACTTTTTCATAGTGTACCTCCTTTGTAATAATTTAATGCTATTGTCTACAATATATATTATTAGAGCCTATTTCATATAGATGTAGTTCCCTATACTAAAAGGAGAAATCCTGCTTGGTCCCGTGATCGCGGGCTGATAGAAGAGGGGTGGGATTAACTATTGACCTCCTCTATTTTTACATTTTGCCAGAATCCTCTAGTTTCAATTGCTCCTATTTTATAGGGAGGAGGTCACAGGGATGGGTATGCGAATTTATGATTATTCAGAGCTTCCTTGACAGTAATGGGAGCCGATGCGCTACAATAACAACCTTCATTGAAAGATCTTTCGGACCCTAAGATGGAAATACAAAAAATGGCAACACGACAGATTCCTGATGGTCTTAAGGCCGAGACCGAAGTGCGTTCACGCTACAATACCGCTGAAACGCAATTCGAGATGCTTCTTGATGCCGATGGGTTGGATGAAAACCTTGGCATGCTCCGTCTCATCATCCTGGATTTTGAGCAGACACTGGAGCACGCCTTGGTCTCTGCCTATCAGGACGCTCCTCATTCGGAACCCGCACACCGATTTTTGCATCGGGTTCTTTATCGAATTAATCGCCTCAAGCTTTTCTGGTATGACGATTTAAAGCGGTACAAGAATGAACGCTCTGTTTACCTTCGGGCTATCCGTGACCGGATTGAGGAGGACTGGCAGTCGTGGGAAATGAACCTTCTGGATTGTCCCCCGTTAAAAGAATTAAACATTGAGGAAAGCTTAAAGGAAGAGACGCAAAAGGATTTGGACCCGGAGCCCTCTGAATCCGGTGCTTTCTTTCGTGACCATGTGGAAAATGCGGGATACCGGCGGCTATTGGCGATCATGTCGCTGGATGGCCTCGTTGAGGCCAGTCAGTTGTCGCGCATGCTGGGGGGAGTTGGGAACAAGATCCATTCCATGCTGACCAGGGTGTTCCTGGAGGAATACGGCGGCGGTCGTCTTTCACGCAAGCACTCCACCTTTTTTGAAGACATGCTCACTGAGTCTGAGATGCGAGTAGATCCGGAGGCCTATTTCGACACGCTCCCTTGGGAGGTTCTTGCGGGAATCAATCACAGCTTCCTCCTTAGCGAACGGAAACGCTATTTTCTCCGCTACATCGGAGGACTGCTCTATACCGAGGTCTCCGTCCCTTCTGCGTTCCGAAATTATCTGGCCGCGGCGAAGCGGCTTGATTTGTCAAAAAAGGCCATGGGATATTGGGATCTGCACATCAAAGAAGATGAACATCACGGCCGATGGATGCTTCATGACGTTGCCCTTCCCCTGGTAAAACGGTATCCGGATGACGCCTGGGAGTTGGTTCTCGGATACAAACAGCAGCGATTGTTTAGCCAGCGTGCGGGTGAGGCTATCGCACGGGCTGCGCGCATCGCGGATTCGGAAAGCAGAAATATAGATTAAGTGCGCCTCTCTTTTATTTGACGACTTCTTTCTGCCCCAAAACATGCATAGAAACAACATCATTCAGCAACTTCTTTCCTATGAGGTCACATGGAAAAATGAATCTTCCATGGTAAAACGACTCATCGACTTCATTTTGTCCAATACAGAATGTTTCGAGAGACACTTAAAAAAGGGGCATGTCACCGGTTCTGCCTGGGTCGTCAATAAAGGTGGGACGCACGTACTACTCACGCACCACAAGAAGTTAAACAAATGGCTTCAACTCGGGGGTCATGCCGATGGGGACTCTGATATTCTCAGGGTCGCGCTACGTGAAGTTTACGAAGAGTCGGGCCTGGAACAAGCCGAAGCGCTAAGCGGAGGGATCTTTGATATCGACATCCACCAGATCCCAAGAAGGGGAGAAGAGCCGGGGCATTACCATTATGACATCCGATATGCCATCCAGGCCACAGGCAGTGAAACCTATATTGTCAGTGATGAATCCCACGATTTGAGCTGGATAGACATAAGGAAACTGGAACAAAAGACAAATGATGAATCGATTCTTCGCATGGCCTCTAAATGGATAGCAGGACGAAAAGACCTATCGCTTGGAGAGGGCGACGTATAATTTATCTCTGGTGCTGAATCGTTGACCCCCAGTCCCGCTTTTCTTATTGAAAAGAAGGGCCTGGTCGTGGTAGCTTTCAAAGGTTTAGCTTACTTGCTTAGGTGCGTTAGCACCGTGGCCTGTTGAGCTCTGTATGAACACAAAATAATCCACACGTTCCCCTGCCGGGCACGGTCCTCGCCATATTTATTGATAAGCGGTGAGTTGCCTGGAAAGAACCCAGGGAGAGCGGCGGCCCAGACCAGAAAAGGAGAAAAGATGAGCCAAATAAAGGAATTGTTAGATGCAGGTGTTCATTTCGGGCATCAGACCAAGCGCTGGAACCCCAAGATGATCCGGTATATTTTTGGAGAGCGTAATAATATCTATATCATTGACCTTCAAAAAACGGCCAAGAAGTTAGAGGTTGCGTATAATTTTGTCCGGGATTTGACGGAGAAAGGGGATTCCATCCTTTTCGTCGGGACCAAGCGGCAGGCGCAGGAGATTGTCACGGAAGAAGCGAAGCGCTGCAATATGTTTTATGTCGATCATCGTTGGCTGGGTGGAATGCTCACAAATTTTTCGACCATCAAGAAGAGTATTGGCAGGCTCAAAAAGCTTGAGGCTGCCCAGAAAGACGGCACCTACGATCGTCTCCCGAAAAAAGAAGTCATCAAGCTTGAAAAGAAGCGGGGGCACCTTGAGAAGAATCTGGGTGGGATTAAGCAGATGAACGCCCTCCCGGGGGCGATATTTGTCATTGATACGATAAAGGAGAAGACGGCGGTCCTGGAGGCAACCCGGCTTGGCGTTCCCGTCATTGCCATTGTGGACACGAACTGTGATCCGGATGAAATCGACTATGTCATTCCGGGGAATGATGATGCCATCCGTTCTATCCGATTGCTGACCAGCAAGATGGCAGATGCAGTTTTAGAGGGCCAGCGGCTTAGGGAAAAGACAGTCGCTCCAGAAGTTCCGGACGCGCCGGCACCCGAAAAGGGGATACAATGGGAAGCGAAGCCTGAACCCGTTGCAGTCAGTGCTCCCGAACCGCCTACAGCGCCAGCTCCAGAACCCTCTCCCGAGTCTTCCCCCGAAGAGAAAGAGGAAACAGCGCCGCCTGAAAACGGGTAAAGAAGGGTGATAATCGTAATTACTGAATCGGAATGATGTCTCGAGGGAGGCGTTGGGCCTGGATATAAAGGAGAAAGTTGTTGACTGTTGAAGCGATAAAGACATTACGGGAAAAGACGGGGGCGGGTATTATGGATTGTAAGACCGCCCTCAAGGAAACGGATGGGGATTTGACCCGAGCGGTCGATTATCTCCGAAAAAAAGGGCTGGCGGCTGCGATAAAAAGATCAGGGCGTCAAACACAGGAAGGGATTGTCGGCTCGTATATTCATGGCGGTGGAAAGATCGGTGTCCTGATTGAAGTAAATTGTGAAACTGATTTTGTCGCGCGCAATAGTGAATTTCAGGGACTGGTCAAAGATCTGGCCATGCAAATCGCAGGTTCAAACCCTTGTCCTCGCTATGTCGGACCAGAGAATGTACCCTCGGAGATTATTGATAAAGAGAGAGAGATCTTCATCGCGCAGGCCAGGGAAACAAAGAAGCCGGAGCATGTGATCGAAAAGATTGCCGAAGGAAAGGTGAACAAGTTTCTGAAAGAGATTTGTCTGACTGAACAGACCTTCATAAAAGATCCCGACCTTACGATAAAAGAGTTGGTTGCTCAGAAGATTTCCAAAATAGGGGAAAACATTCAGATTCGCCGGTTTACAAGGTTTCAGCTGGGAGAAGGCGAAGCCTGATTGAACTGAAAAATGGAGCTATGATGTCTCAAGCAAAATACCAGAGGGTTCTCCTGAAAGTGAGCGGCGAGCTCCTGGCCGGTGACGAAGGCTTCGGGATCAATCCCTCAATGATCGCCGCGGTTGCCGAGCAGATAAAAGAGATGGTCGCGATGAAGGTCGAAACCGCGATTGTGATTGGCGGCGGGAACATCTTCCGGGGTATTGCGGGGAGCGCCGCGGGGATGGACCGTGTTTCCGCAGATTACATGGGGATGCTGGCAACGGTTCTCAATGCCCTGGCCCTTCAGAGTATTTTGGAAAAAAAGGGTGTTTTTACACGGGTTCAGTCCGCGATTGAGATGAAAGAGCTGGCCGAGGGTTATATCCGGAGAAAAGCCATCCGGCACCTGGAAAAAAAGCGGGTGGTGATTTTTGCCGCGGGGACCGGGAACCCTTATTTTTCAACCGATACGGCGGCCGTCTTACGTTCCATCGAGATCGGGGCGGAGGTGATCTTAAAGGGGACAAAGGTCGATGGGGTCTTCGACAAGGACCCGATGAAAGATCCCACCGCCAGGAAATACTCAGAACTGACCTACTTAAATGTGATCGACAGGGGTTTGAAGATCATGGATTCAACGGCAGTAACCCTTTGCATGGATAACGACCTCCCTCTTATCGTCTTCAATTTGAATAAAAAAGAAAACATCAGAAAGGTCCTGATGGGCGAAGCCGTGGGGACACTCATCAGTAAGGCGGGTGACAAGGAGCAGGATGCCCATGTCGGATGATCTTAAAAAGAAGATGACCGATAAAATGGGGGTTTCTATCTCCCGTTTTATCGGGGAGCTTTCCGGTGTTCGAACAGGCCGTGCCTCCCTTGCACTCTTTGATTCGGTGAAGGTAAACTACTACGGAACGCTGACTCCGCTTAATCAGATTGCCTCTCTTTCTATTCCTGAGAGTCGTTTTGTGTCGGTCCAGCCCTGGGATGTCAGCCAGCTTCAGGAAATTGAAAAGGCGATTATGACTTCTGGTTTGGGTCTGACCCCTTCCAATGACGGGACAATAATCCGGATTGCCATCCCTGTCTTGACTGAGGAACGCCGGAAGGATCTGGTCAAATTCATAAAGAAGATGGGTGAAGATTGCAAGATCGCGATCCGGAATGTGCGCCGTGATACGAATGATGAATTAAAATCCCGGCAGAGAGAGGGCATCCTCTCTGAAGATGAAGAGAGGAAGAACCAGGAAGCCGTTCAAAAAATTACAGATCAATCCATTGCCAGGGTAGATGACATTCTGCGAAAGAAAGAAACCGAGATCCTCGAAGTATAACGTCATTCTAAAGATATAAACCCATGCCTCCCGAACACTAGAAGCAGAGCCTCTCCTCAGTTTAAAGGAATATTAATGTGAATCCTGAAAAACATGCCTCCAGCATTGCTCTGGTGAACCTGGCCGCCCTGCATGAAAATATCTGCCGAGTAAGAAGGCGCAGCGGTTGCGGAAAGATCCTTCCCGTGGTCAAGGCAGATGCCTATGGTCATGGCGCGGTCGAGGTGGCTCGATTTCTGTCCGGCACAGGTGGGCCCGGAAAGGGAGCCAAAAATAATGGGCTCGGAAAAGATCTGTCCGGGGAAATCAGCATGTTTGGCGTTGCTTTTCTCGAGGAGGGAATGGCCTTGAGAAAAGCAGGGATTAGACACCCGATCCTGCTTCTGGCCGGATGTCCGATCACTCAAATTCCTGAAATTGTACGATACGGTCTCACCCCGGTTTTGTTTGATTCGGAGTCGATGACAGCACTCAGCCGGTATGCAAAAAAAATTGGGAAGGTCGTGAACGTGCATATCAAGTTTGATACAGGTATGGGACGTATTGGTCTCTCCCCCGCAGATGCATCTTCCTTTATCGCAAAGGTGGTGGATCAGGAAGGAATTTGCGTGGAGGGGATCCTGACCCATTTTGCCGATGCCGATTTAAAGGATCTCTCTTTTGCAAGATATCAGCTAAAGGCCATCAGTGAGATCTGGAAAAAACTTGAAAAGGGAGGGATAAATATACCCTATTGCCATATCGCCAATAGCGCTGCAATTATGCATTTCAGCCGGGCACATCTTAATCTGGTCCGACCGGGCTTGATGCTCTACGGGTATTCACCCCTGGAGGGTCGTACTAAGGTTCGGCTCTCTCCGGTGATGCAGGTCAAGTCTCGCGTCATCGCCTTGCGGCGTGTTCCTGCAGGGGTATCCATCAGCTATGGCCGAACCTATGTTACACCCAGAGAAAGTCTCATTGCGACGGTGTCAATCGGATATGCCGACGGCTATCCGCGTCTTCTCTCAAATCGGGGTGTGATGCTTGCCAAAGGGAAACGGGTGCCGGTTGTCGGGCGCGTTTGTATGGATATGACCATGCTCGATGTATCCCAAGTCCCTTCCTTGAGTGTTGGCGACTGGGTCACCGTCATCGGGGCTGAAAATAAACAAACAGTGTGGGCCGATGAAGTGGCCCGTGCCTCGGAAACGATTCCTTATGAAATTCTATGCGGAATTGGAGATCGTGTCCAAAGAGTTTACCTGCATGAGAATGCATCACGCACGAAATCCCGGCCCTGACTTTCAGTGGGCTTAAGACCTTATCCCAGGATCCAATCTTGGATCTTGGGTCTCTCTCCGTTTGTATTCCTTCGCCGTCTTGTCCGAATTCTGAAAATCGTGTAAAGTGACAGTCGTAATGATATTTGTGGCTGATGCTCTATATTCTTGAAGAGGGAATCATGACCGCCGAAATGTTTTTCGTCCTGGCGCTTGCCGCCACAGCAGTTATTCTTTTTGTGGCTGAGATATTTCCTGTTGATCTGGTTGCGTTGATGGTGATGTCGACCCTTCTTGTCAGCCGGATCATCTCCCCTGAAGAAGGAATATCCGGCTTCAGCAATATGGCCACCGTGACCGTAGGGGCCATGTTTGTTTTGAGTGCCGGTCTGTACAAAACAGGGGCATTAAACTTTATCGGCGTTCACCTGGTCCGTGTGGGGAAACGGAATTTTTGGGTGGCCCTCATCACGATGATGTTAACCATTGGCGGTATTTCTGCGTTTGTCAATAATACGGCCGCGGTGGCCATTTTTATGCCGATTGTCTTGAGTGTTGCGCGGGATATCAAGGTCAGCCCTTCCAAGTTGCTGATGCCTCTTTCCTTCGCGGCGATGTTCGGCGGCGTCTGCACGCTGATCGGGACCTCAACCAATATCCTTGTTGATTCTATTGCTATTCGTCATGGTCTTCCTCCTTTTGGAATGTTTGAATTTTCCCGTCTCGGATTGATTATCTTCGGCGCCGGAGTTCTCTACATGATGATGATTGGGGTCCGCCTGATTCCGAGTACAAGGGCATCTGGGGATCTGACCGAGGAATTTGGAATGGGGGATTATCTGACAGAGATCATCATCCTTCCAAAGGCAAAATCGATTGGCTTATCCCTGGGAAGTTCTCCCCTGATTCAGGATCTTGATATTGATGTCCTGGAAGTCTTCAGGGTGGGGAGGCGTCTCTTGCTGCCCGCGCCCGGTATTATCCTTCAAGAGTATGATATTCTCCGTGTCCGCTGTAATGTTGAAAAAATTCAGGCGCTCCAGGAACGAGAGGGCATTACGATCAAGTCCGGTATTGAGTGGCGGGATGCTGATCTCGAGTCGACACAGGCGGTTTTAGTCGAGGCCGTGGTTGCGCCGAATTCAATGTTGGAAGGAAAAACGCTCAAGACGATTCGCTTCCGTCACCGCTTCGGGGCGACGGCACTCGCGATTCGTCATCGGGGAGATGTCATGCATGAGAAGCTGGAAACGACTACGCTCCGAGCCGGTGACGCGCTTCTCATAGAGGTCAAACATGACCATATGGACCAACTGAAACAGCACCCGGCCTTCGTTTTTATCTCCGAAGTGGATCTTCCGGAGTTTAGAAAGCGAAAAATTATTCCGGCCCTGATCATTATCATCTCTGTTGTCACGACGGCCGCCATAGGACTCTTTCCGATTGTTGTGAGTGCCGTTGTGGGATCTGTCCTGCTTGTTCTGACAGGAAGTATTACACTGGAAGAGGCCTATGAGGCCATAGAGTGGAAAGTCATCTTCCTGCTTGCCGGGGTTCTGACCTTGGGGATTGCCCTGGAAAAGACCGGTGCGGCCCTCCTTCTTTCGAATGTACTTATCTCAGGGGTGGGTCAGTGGGGACCGACCGCACTGCTCTCAGCCATTTTTTTCCTGACCATGATGCTGACCAATGTCATGTCGAACAATGCGACTGCCGCCCTCCTTGCCCCCATTGCCATTGTGACAGCGGAATCTGTCGGATTAAGCCCGCGCCCTTTTCTGATGGCGGTGATGTTTGCGGCTTCGCTCAGCTTTATGAGCCCGGTCGGATATCAGACCAATACGCTGATCTATGGTCCCGGACAATATCGGTATTCCGATTTCGTTCGCGTGGGAACGCCCCTGAATATGCTCTTTTGGGTATTGTCCACCTGGCTCATTCCCGTCTTCTGGCCCTTCTAACAATTCAGCACTCCCGTCTAAGTCTCCATGGCGGCGTTGCTGCGGTGCTCAAAACTACGTTGTGGGTCTGCGCTCCTCGCGCCTTGCCCTGAGGGCTTATCCAGGTATGCTGAATCGTTTCAAGGCAGCCTGTTCAGAAGTTTATCGGGTCATTTCTTCTGCGCGGTAAAGCGGGTCAGGTCCCGGCTTCTTCCCAGGAGAACCAGGATGTCTCCCCTTACGAGGGTGTATTCCAATGGAGGACTGAACTCCAGCTTCTCTTCCCCCTTTCTCCAACCAAACCCTAAGGAGGCCGTCCCTTCTTTTTTTATCGCGAAGAGGTTCAGGTTCCACTTTTCCTTTATCTTGAGATCTCCCAGTGTCTTTCCGAACAGAAAATCAGGTGCTTCCCATTGTACAATGGAGTGGGTGGAAGAGATCTCGATATAGTCGAGAATGGCATCACCGGAGAAGGTTTTTCCCAGGCGCCTTCCCATTTCCTGTTCCACAAAGATGACTCGGCTGGCTCCGATCAGTTGAAGAATCTTTTTTTCTCTTTCCGTATAGGCGCGAACAATAATCTCCTTCAGGCCCAAGTCTTTGAGGACCGCTGTCGTCACGACGCTGGCCTCGAAGTCTTCCCCGATTGCAATAATGGCGGCATCGACACGGTCTGCCCCAACCGATTTCAGGGCGTCGGAATCGGTGCTGTCGAGCTGAACGGCCAGGGTGGTCTTTTCTTTGATCTCTTCCACCCGTTCAGCAAGTTCGTCTATCGCAATGACCTCCGCCCCGTCCTCAAAGAGTGTTTCCGCAAGGCTCATGCCGAATCGGCCCAGCCCGATCACTAAAAATCGCTTCATTCTCCTCCTCCTATCTCAACGATACCGTCCTTTAAATGTCACCCTACAATCACGCGTTCTCGTGGGAAATTATATTTTCCCTTACTCGCACGTTCTGCAAGAATGAATGCAAGAGTCAGGGGGCCAATGCGCCCTAAAAACATTGTTAATATAATAATCAGTTTCCCGACCTGGGAGAGTCGGGACGTGGTGCCAATGGAAAGGCCGACCGTGTTATAGGCCGAAACCGTTTCAAACAGGAGAGATTTGAAGCTTTCCTGTTCAGTAGAGAGGAGCAATA
Organism: Candidatus Manganitrophaceae bacterium; assembly: GCA_012960925.1. Taxonomy (NCBI): domain Bacteria; kingdom Pseudomonadati; phylum Nitrospirota; class Nitrospiria; order Candidatus Troglogloeales; family Candidatus Manganitrophaceae; species Candidatus Manganitrophaceae bacterium. The sequence goes on along the minus strand of DUAG01000042.1, from coordinate 64,330 downwards.
AAAGAAGCAGGGCGACGAGACCGGATGAAACAAAAGCGATGGAGAGCGATTTCTGAACCGCGAGGGGAGAGACGCTCCGCTTAAAAAGACTGACCTCTTCCCGGTTCCGAAGCATGGCCCGGAGTGTTGCCAGCATCACGCCAAATGTGGTGGTTTTGATTCCTCCTGCCGTAGAAGCGGGTGAACCTCCGATCCACATCAGGATGATCAGAAGCAGAAGTGTCGCATCCCGAAAATGTGATGGGTCCAGGGCATTAAAACCTGCGGTGCGGGCTGTGACCGACTGGAAGGCTGCGGCCACCCATTTTTCGTACCAGGAGAGCGAAGAAAGGGTCCCGCTGTATTCAAGGATGTAAATCCCAAGGGTGCCGACCAGAAGTAGGCCGGCAGAGATGGAGAGGACCATCTTGGAGTGAAACGACAAGCGCCAGTTCGTCCGCGTGCGGCTGAAAAAGGGATACCTTAAAAGGTTGTTTAATACCGGAAAGCCGAAGCCTCCCAGGATGATCAGGAAGGCAATAATGAGATTGACTGGAAGATGTGTCATCTGCCCTTCCAGGTTTCTTGGAAAGAGTGAAAATCCGGCATTGCAAAAGGCGGAGATCGCATGAAAAATTGCGGTAAAGAACGGGTTGTTTCCGTCTCGAGTGAAGAAGACCCACAAAAGGAGTGCGCCAAAGGATTCGATAAGCAGGGTGATCAAAAAAATCTGTAGAATTTCTTTTTGGACGTTCCCGACTGACTCTGTATCAAGGGCCCCTTGAAGTGCGATCTCCGCATTTAAACCCATCCGTTTATGGGACATCAAGGAGAAGACAACCCCAAAGGTCATGATACCCAGACCGCCCAGTTGGATCAGGGCGAGAATGACCCACAGCCCCGTGGGTTGATAATATTCGGAGATTGGAAAGAGAACAAGGCCTGTGACGGTGGTTGCCGATGTAGAGGTGAAAAGGGCGTCGATCAGTGAAATCTTAGAAGGATCGGTCACCATTTGCGGCAAGGAGAGGAGTAATGTGCCAAGTAAAATAATCACGATAAAGCCGAGGGCCAGGGTTTGGGCCGGACGCAGGCGGAGATGGCTTAGAAACCGGACGATCACATTGATCCGCAGGGTATAGATTGCGAATGCCGAAGATAAGAAGATAATGCTGTAGAGACGATAGGTCTGTGTCAGCGAGCCTGCCGGCTGGGAAAACATCTCAATGAAGAGTAGCCCTTTTTCGGCGTAGAAAAGAAGGCTGATGCCAAAAAGGGCGATCGGGAGGAGTCTTTTTTGCCAAGTCAGTCGTCTGAAGCGAAAGAAGAGATAGCGTTCCTCGAAGATCAGTTTGAACACCACGCCTCCCTGCAGGAGAAGAGCGATAAGCTTGCAAGGAAGCGGCAGCCATTGTGAGAAGTCGAGTAGAAAGGAAAAGACCAAGATCCCGGAGAGGGAAAAGATCCGAACTCTCCTCATGAAGCTCAGCAAGGGAGCAAAGGTCTTCTCAAAGAAATCAGGCTTATACGGAGGAAGTGGGGTTTTCAATTTACGGTACAGCTCCTCAATGGCTCGTGGTGGGTTGATATGCCGAAATAATATTGGTTCGCGTAATAAGGCCGATGAGCCGTTTCGGATTGTCCGGATCGACGATGGAAATCCGGTCGATATCGAACTCCTGCATCCGCCTGACTACGGTTCCCAGGTCTTCTTCGGTGAAGGCCGTGGGGATTTTCTTCCGCATGATCTGTTTAACGGGGACCTCTCTGGGATCGAGACCGTCGTCGATTGCGTGGTGGACGTCGGAGTAGATAATCATTCCCTGGAGTTCTCCCCCTGTATCGACCACAGGAAAACCGGTATGCGGGCTGTGTTCCATGAACTGGGCCAATTTTTCCATCGTCATGTCTTCATGAACGGTTTCGATATCTTTAGCCATTACCTCGCCAGCCGTAACATCTTTAAGGGGATCATGGGTTTTCACCTTGTCCAGGCGGATTCCTTTTTTCAGGAGAACCATGGCGTCCATACCGATGGCCCCTATTTGTCGGGACATAATCATGGCGATGGTGACCGAGAACATCAAGGGGATCACGATACGATAATCATGGGTAATCTCAAACATCATGATGATAGCCGTGAACGGGGCATGAACCACGGCGGCAAAGAAGGTACCCATTCCGACGAGAGCGTAGGCTCCCGAAGGAGCAATGTTGGGGAAAACCAGGCGCGCAGCATTGCCGAAGAGCGTTCCCATCGTCGCCCCGATAAAGAGGCAAGGCGTCAGCGTTCCGCCTGAGCCTCCTGAACCCAATGTTAGTGCTGTGGAGACCATCTTTCCTAAGGCAAGAATCAGCAGAAATGAGAAGGTCCAGCGGACGGAGTCGTCTCCTGTTGAGACAATGGACATGATTTCATGATGTCCGGAACCCAGAATCATGGGGATAAAAAGGCCAAAACCTCCGACCAAGAGGCCGCCGATCATCGGCCGAATTGGTTTTGGAACCCGCTTGAACCGTTTGAAGAGTTCCTCCGAAAAAAACTGGGTCTTTATAAACAGCCTTGCCAGCGGGACCGCAAGGATTCCCAGGAGAAAATAAAGCCCTAGCTCCCCTTGATGTTCAATGCCGAAGGCCGGTGTCGGCAGGAAAATTTCGTCGCCTAATAGGACATGGGAAGTAACAGAAGCAATGACCGATGCGATGACGACCATGGAAAAGGCCTGTGAAGAAAAATCTCCCAAAAGGATTTCCATCGAAAAGATGACGGCGGCAATGGGTGCATTAAAGACCGCAGAAAATCCTCCCGCCGCACCGGCCGCGACCAGGGTTTTCATGTAATGGGATGGAAGATAGAACCATTGACCGAAGGTAGAGCCGACGGATGCGCCGATCTGAATGATTGGACCTTCGGGACCCGCTGAACCGCCCGTTCCAATAGTGAACGCGCTCGTGAGAGATTTTGCAACGGCCACCCGAGGGCGGATGCGGCCGCCCAGGCGCTTCAAGGAGTAGATGACCCGGGAAATACCATGTCCGCCGGCATCCAGGGCAAAATTATGGATGATCAGTCCTGTCAGTAAGCCTCCGGCCGCCGGTAAAACGACGCGATACCAATGTCCGGAGAAAATGAGAGAGGAAAGTTCTGAGTCGCAGCAAAGATGGTGAATCCCATCGATGAGCTGTTTGAAGATATAGGCGCTGATCCCTGTGGTGAGACCGACGACGACCACCAGGATGGTCAAGGTCCTCTCCTGGGAGAAAGTCAGCAGATTGAAGAGGTGCTTACCGGATTTCCCCATCCGTAAGAGTGTCTTTTTTACGCGAACGTCCATGAGCCTACTCGACAAAAAGAGATCCTACAAACCCCCCATTATACATATAAAGAGAGGTGATTACGACGATAATATGTGCTTGTGATCATTCTTGACACGCCATCCGGCAACCCTCATAATGCGATGCTATACGACAGATCTGTAATGTCTCTCCCTGGAGAAATTTTCCCGCGATGAAAAGAAGAAAACGGATTCTGACGGGTGACCGGCCGACGGGGCGACTTCATCTTGGTCACTATGTGGGGTCGCTGGTCAATCGGGTGAAACTCCAAGAGGAATATGAAACCTTCATCCTCATTGCCGATGTTCAGGCACTGACCGACCATTTTGAGCAACCTAAAATACTGCTTAAAAATATCCGGGAAGTCGTTCGCGATTATCTGGCCGTCGGGATCAATCCGGGAAAGAGTACAATCCTCGTTCAATCGATGGTGCCGGAGATCGCTGAGTTGGCGCTTTATTATCTTAATCTTGTGACGGTGGCCCGCCTCCAGAGAAACCCGACGGTGAAGGATGAGATGAAGCAGAAGGGCTTTGAGCAGAACCTGCCTGTCGGATTTCTTGTCTACCCGGTTCATCAGGCGGCAGATATTACCGCTTTTCAGGCCGATCTTGTTCCGGTGGGGAAAGACCAGCTCCCGATGATTGAACAGACCGTCGAGATTGTCCGGCGATTCAACACACTTTATAAAAAAACAATTGTCGAACCGAAGGCCCTGCTTGGTGAAGTTGCACGTCTCCCGGGAACCGACGGACAGGCGAAGATGGGGAAGAGCCTTGGCAACGCAATCTACCTTTCTGATGATGCCAAGACGGTTGAGAAAAAGGTCATGAGGATGTATACCGATCCGACACGCCTCCGTGCCACAGATCCGGGACATGTGGAGGGGAACCCAGTTTTTACCTATCATGATGCTTTCAATCCTGACAAGGAAGAGGTCGCTGCCTTAAAAGTCCGTTATGAAAAAGGGACGGTTGGCGATGTCGAGGTGAAGCGCTTACTTGTAGAGGCCCTCAACCGATTTCTTTTGCCGATCCGCGAACGGCGTGCCAAATATGAGCAGGACGACAAGAAGATCGATGAAATTCTAATCAAGGGAACTCACCGCGCCAGGACAGTGGCCAGAGAGACGATGCTCCGCGTGCGCGGGGCCATGAAGCTTGATTATCCCTTTTCTTCTCCGTGAAATCACCCTTATTCCCAAGCTAAGCAGTACTGTCACTTGCAGAAGACCTCTGAAGCAGAAATCCCCCAAACCGGTAAAAAGGCATGGGGGACTTCTGAGGAAATTACTGAATTGTCAGGAATCAGCTGACCTTGCAGCTCATATCCTCACCACAACACATGGGGGATTTGATCTTACCATGATCATTTGGACATTTTGAAATCTGTACTTCTTTTCCGCCATCCAGTTTCAAGATATCATCAACAAGCGGGGCATCACATTTAGCACAAGTTGCGTTAACGCCCATGCCACATTTTGAACATTCAGATGTCGCCATTTAAACATCCTCCTAAATGAGTGGTAAAATGAGTCTTACGAAGTGAAATATTCTTTCAGGCCGGCATCGTTCGGTTTCATTGATTTGTCGCCTTGATTCCAGTTGGCGGGGCAGACTTCACCATGCTCCTCGGTGAACTGCAGGGCATCAACCATGCGAAGGGCTTCATTGATGTTTCGTCCCAGAGGGAGATTGTTGACGACCTGGTGTTGCACGATGCCTTCCTTGTCGATCAGGAATAATCCCCGGTAAGCGGCCCCTAAACCGTCAAACAAGACATCGTAGTCGCGAGAAATCGTTTTGTTGAAGTCAGAAATCAACGGGTAGGTCACGCCCTCAATCCCGCCTTCACTCCTTGGGGTCTTCAGCCAGGCAAGATGTGAAAACCAGGAGTCGGTCGAGACGCCGATGACTTCGACATTTTTCTTTTTAAAATCTTCCAGTTTTTCCTGAAAAGCATGCAGCTCAGTCGGGCAGACAAAGGTAAAATCAAGCGGGTAGAAGAAGAGCACGACATACTTTCCTCTCAAGGAAGAGAGTTTAAAGTCATCGATCACTTCACTCCCCTTAACGGCCTTTGCGGTAAAATCCGGAGCTTGTCTGTTTACGAGTACCATCTTTTTTATTCCTCCTTGTGATCACTATCAGATTGAGTGTTGATTTATGCGACTGTCTGGACTGGTTGGCGCTTCAATGTCAGTCAGACATCTTACAATGTTTATTTTCTTGTCGTCAATTAAAAATAGGAACTTAGGGTCCGTGATAGGATCTTTCGGTTTGGAGATAACTTGCATGAGTGTTGAGGACCGTGTTACCGTGAGTTTCTTGGAGCCTGCCGGAGAAAAAGGGTCGTAACGAGGCGAATGGCACCGCTATTTAACGAAGATCACCTGAAAAATGGGCCTATTTTCCATCACTGTAGTAGATTCTTTATTTCTCCGATAGACTCCTTCTGGAGGTGGTATGCGGCCAAAGGCAGTCCTTTACGTTTTTCTCCCCTGCAAGAAGATTTATCCCCTGGGCCTGACCTATCTCGCCCATTTTCTCCACCAGCGGCACCCCGAGGCGCCCCAGAAAATCCTGGACCTCTCTCTAATTCCTCGCCACCAGCGAAAAGCTGCGCTTCGGGATCTGGTCTCATCCTTTCAGCCTGATCTGATTGCCTTCTCTTGGCGTGATATTCAAGTCTTTGCCCCCCATGAAGGAGACGGCGCTCTTAAATTTGCCTTCGATTTCTACTACTCCTTCAACCCGATCAAGAAACTGATTGCCGCAATCGAAGGGCTTCGGTCTCTGTGGCTCTATTATGGAAATCTGAATGAACATTTTTCTTATTTCAAGCTGATTCGAAAGGGCTTTCCAAAGATACAGATGATTGTGGGCGGGGGGGGATTCTCGGTCTTTTCAAAGGAGATCATCCGACGACTGCCCGAGGGGGTCATCGGGATCATCGGTGAGGGTGAAGATGCCCTGGTCCATGTCTATGAAGACCAGTCCATTATGGAGGACCGCTGTATCTTCCGCAAGGGGGATCAGGTCTTTACCGGAAAACAAAAGGCACCTGTTCTGCTCGACGACTCTGTTCAGGACCCTGCTTATATTGAGTCGATCTTCCCGCAGTTTGAGGCCTTTACCGGTGAAATCATCGGCATTCAGACCAAGCGGGGATGCCCTTATGACTGCCAATTCTGTCTCTACCCCTATATTGAGGGAAAGCGGGTTTATACCCGGCCCGCGGAAAACATCGTGGCTGAGATGAAGGCCTTTTATGACCGCTGGGGAACCCGCCGCTTCTGGTTTGCCGATGCCCAGTGGGTGCCCGGATCAAAATATTATTCACATTGTACCGAGACCCTGGAGCGCATCATCGCAAGCGAAATGAAGATCGAATGGGGCGGCTACATCCGGACCAGTCTCATCACAAAGGACCTGGCCCGCCTGATGGTCCAGTCGGGGCTTGGCGACACAGAGATCGCGATCACCTCCGGTTCACAGGCGGTCCTGGATGGGATGAGAATGGGTTTCCGTCTGGAAAAACTCTATGAAGGATGTCGGTATTTAAAGGAGGCGGGATATAAAGGGAGGATCATCCTGAACTATTCTCTTAATTCTCCGGGGGACACCGAAGAGACCCTCTTGGAAAGTATCGAATCCTACAAGAAAATCATCGCCATTATGGGAGAGCCGCAGGTTTATCCCGCTCTCTTCTTTCTCGGTATCCAGCCGAATACAGGTCTGACGGAGCGCCTTGTCAAGGAGGGCTATCTTCCTCAAAATTTCAACCCGCTTTCCATGAACCCTCTGTCAATCAAGAAAGTCCTCTACAACCCCCCGCCGCTCGGAAAGATCATCACCAGGGCCTGCCTGAAGGCCTGGAAGGATAAAAAAAATCCCAGCCGCGATCCAATGGAGAGATCAGACAAGTCAACCTATGCCGATGATTCAATCGCTAATATCTTTGAAGGAAACACCGGGAAGGCCGCGCTCTTTAATATTGAGGCGGATCTGAAATCCCGCGGCGTAAAACTTCCTACCCCTGCCGTCTCATTGTAAAGCAAAAACCAAAGGATGGGGAATTCATCGTTCCTTGCTCTTCCCTAACTTCTCAGTCTTTGGTCTGAGCTGTATCATAAGGTTCTTCAAGAAACATAAGCGAGAAGGATATGATCAAACCTTACCATCCTCAACCTCCTGATCTTCCCCAAAAACCCTTTAAAGAGATCGAAACAATGCAACGAGGTCACTGACGGTTCGAGAGCGTTCCTCAACAGTCGGAAGGTAGTTCCGTGCATCCTTAACAGCACTCATGCGTGTCGCTTCAGTTGAAGCTGCTATTCGGATCTTCGTAACGTCCTGGTGGATTTCTGCAATATTTTTTCGTACGATTCGATTCTTTGACAGTTTTGGATCTAGATCCGCCCGAATCTTGTCCAACTGTTCGTTGAAAAGAACTTCAGATATCCCATTGGCCGCTTCTGGTTCGATCACCACCCGAAGGGCTTGAGCAAGAAAGGCATAGAGCTTTCCGATATCGACAGCCGTGCTCAGTAACACTTCCTTTTTTGATATCCCCATAATTCCCCCCTCCTTCCATAAGACGATTACTTAAGGAAACTTCACCGAAGTGTTCCAGATCAGTCCGGTATTCTATGTAACTGTTCCAGGAAATTTTGTATCCGTCTAGCGTTTGTTCCAACGTCGCTTAGCCCGACACGGGAGACCGAACGCACATCAATACGACTCCCGTTATCGCTGGGAGTGATACGGATGACGACATCGTCTTTGAACCCAAACCAAAGCGTTGTGCCCGTTGCCTCGATGCGCCCTTCCTCTAAATCTGCCGCAACAATGTCCCATCCTCTCTCACGTGCAGCGGTGAGAGCCTGCGCAAATGCCTGATCGGGTAAAAGATTGAGCGTCGCGGTTTTCACCTCTGGATATGCCGTGTGTTGCTGGAGGGCGACATCGGGTCCGCCATACTCAGCGGAATTGGGGGCGTCCCTGCGCAAGGGCAAAATCGCAACAAAGGGTGGCGGGTTCTCGGTATCGGTGGAGATGTCATGGATCGGCGGAACACGCCGTGCTGTCTGCAACCAGTTCCAGGGGATCCCGACGACAGCGAGGCTCGTCAAAAGCCCGAGAACTGCCCACACGAAACCATGTCGTTGACCCCCGGGGCGCGCCAAAATGCCACCATCCCCACCGACTGCCGAGTCCCGCCAGCATTGCGGTAAGGCTCGCCAGAACAGTCAGGGAGAAACCATAACGTGCCCAACGTGAAACAGAGCGATTAAATAGCGGGGAAAGCATTTATCTGCCCTTCAGTTTTAAAATCGATGCTCATCGCACTCCTATGCAAAAGCGTCTCTTCAATAATACGACTCCTTACAGAACCGAAGAAATCCTGACAGAATATTCTAACATGACAATGAAAAAAAGGGATGCTCTTCGGGTTTGAGGAGGTATGGCATAGTTGCTTCAGACCACCCCCACGAAGCCAAAAAGAAATGGAAGGTCATGGTCTTGAGGTATCCGCATCTCATTCATTTCCTTCTAATTCCTCCATGTCGTTCAGGAGCAATACGATTCCATCAATCGCACTCGGGTGTGATTGACCTTGTATCCTCAATGCGATGTACGCTGAGAGAATAGCGGAGTAGGTGTGCCTTGCCACTCGATCTGTGACGATGCGATCCATCCCCTCCATGATCGTCAGGATCTTTTCTTTGATCCCTCTCTCAATGAGTTGATCTTGGGCAGCCACGCTCTTATTGGAAATGTCGCGTTTTTTCTCACCGTAAGTAAGCGAAAGGTTTACCAATAAAGCCCTGAAGCTCGCAACTGTAAAGTGGTCATCGGAAACAGGGGTATCAGAATCTATTACGGCGAGTGTGTGTTCTAACGAGGCGTCGGCAAGGGTAGGGAAGGGAGCTAACAAGATGAAAAATATGAGGGTCAGGGTTTTTGCTATCACGGGAAAAGATTCTCATGGGATAAAAACGAAGGAGGAGCAGTCAGGGCTATTATGATGGTTTCATTCAAAGAAATGAAATAAGGGAGTAAACCGCCAATTCGCCAGACATACGGTGTTATCAGTCTTTTTGGTTCCTCACCATACAGAAGAGTACGCCTTGATCGCCAAAAAGATCTCTGGACTTATCTTTCAGACGACTTGAGCGAAGCAGGTCTTTAAAGAAGACACGGTAAGGGTGACCATTGGCTTGAGTAAATCGAGCATCGAATTCTTCAAGCAAGAAGCAAAGAACCACAACACGCAGTATCAAAAGATGATCCGTAACCTTTTAGATCGTTATGCCGCTCACCACACAGAACCATCAAGCGGGTCAAGAAAAGGCCAAAAACACAGCGCCACGTAACAGTTGAAGAACCCCGCCTTGGGTCTAGACTTCTGTGGGTTCTATCTTTGTATGTCGGATGATCTTTCCCTCGACCAGATAAACGACCATCTCGGCAACATTGGTGGCATGGTCGCCGATTCGCTCGATATATTTGGCGATAAAGCTGATTCGAATGGCACGGGTGATTGTCTTCGGGTCTTCAACCATGTAAGAAAGGAGTTCACGGAAGATCTGATCAGTGAGATTATCAATCACCTCGTCCTGGCCGCAAACATTGCGGGCGAGCGCGGAATCCATGTTGACAAAGGCGTCCAGTGCACCATGGACCATTTTTCGGGCCTTTTTCGCCATTCTGGGAATGTCGAAATAGGGTTTCAGCGGGGGCTCCTGGGCAAGTTCAATGGCCCGCTCACAGATATCTTCGGAGAGGTCGCTCATTCGCTCCAGATCCGTGGTGATCTTCATGGCCGTCGTGACGAATCGAAGATCCCGCGCGGCCGGTTGATAGAGGGCCAGGATCCGAATACATTCTTCGTCGATTTCGACATCCATGGCATTGACCAGGTGGTCATTCTGAATGGTCTGTTCGGCGAGCTTGAGATCCGGTCCAATAAGCGCCTTGATAGAATCCGTAATCTGTGATTCAACTAGAGCCCCCATCCTCAAAATTTTTTCTTTAAGCAGGGTCAGTTCTTCTTCGAGATGGCGGGTCATCCTGTCTTTTCTCCTCTGAGATTCTAATTTTAAACAAAAATGTAACGGTTAGTCGTTCAGATTGCCTAGATTTTTCTTCAGGGCAAGGCGCGAAGAACGCAGAACCGCAACGTAGTTTTCTACGTGAGGATTTGAGCACCGCAGCAACGCCGCCATGGAGAAAAAGATGGGTGAGCTGAATGACTAACCGAAACGTCCGGTGATATAGTCCTCCGTCCTTTGATCTCTCGGATTCGTAAAGATCGTCGTGGTCTGATCAAATTCGATGAGTTCTCCCGTCAGGAAATAGGCCGTCATTTCTGAGACCCGTGCGGCCTGCTGCATATTATGGGTCACAATGATGATGGTATAACTTTTTTTTAATTCACGCAAGAGCTCTTCAATCCGTCCGGTTCCGATCGGGTCAATGGCCGAGGTGGGTTCATCAAGGAGCAGCACTTTCGGTTCGACCGCCAATGCCCTGGCGATGCAGATACGCTGTTGTTGCCCACCAGACAAAGAGAGGGCGGAATGAGTAAGCCGATCTTTCACTTCGTCCCAGATGGCCGCCTTTCTTAAACTCGACTCGACAATATTGTCTGTGATTTCTTTGCTCTTGATGCCTTGTATCCTCAGGCCGTAGGCAATATTTTCGTAAATACTTTTTGGGAAAGGATTCGGTTTTTGAAAGACCATGCCGATGCGCCTTCTGATATCGATGACATCGATCTCTTTGGAATAGATATCCCGTCCATCATAAATAATCTGTCCCTCCATCCGGAAATTCGGCAATAGGTCATTCATCCGGTTCAAGCACCGCAGGAAGGTACTCTTTCCACAGCCGGATGGCCCGATCACAGCGGTGACCCCTTTTTCCGGTACGGTGATCGAGACATCTCTTACCGCGTGTTTATCCCCGTAAAAGACATTCAGTTTTTTAACTTCAAAGGATTGATCCATGTTTTACCACCTTAGTTTCTTCTGAAAGCGATATCTTAAGTAAACGGCGATCCCATTCATGGCGAAGGTGATGAAGAGCAGGACCAGAATCGCAGCCGCGGCATTCACTGAAAAGCCTTTTTGAGGGCGAGAGACCCAATTGAAGATCTGAATCGGAAGAACGGAGAAGGGATCGGAGAGTCCTTCTAAACTGAAGTAAGGAGCCTCCAGCGAAATGGGGCTTGTCGGAAGAAAGGCGACATAGGTCAGGGCGCCGATAATAATCAGCGGCGCGGTCTCTCCAATGGCCCTGGACATGGCCAGGATGGTTCCGGTGAGGATGCCCGGCATGGCGGCTGGAAGGACCTGGTTCCGGATGGTCTGCCATTTACTCGCGCCCAGCGCATAAGAGGCCTCTCTAACGGTAAAGGGAATCGTCCGTAGGGCCTCCCTGGCGGAGAGGATAATGATGGGGAGGACGAGCATGGCCAGGGTCATGGCCCCTGCAAGGACGCTCCGCTCCAGGTCCATCCAGCGGACAAAAATGACCAGGCCGAGCAGGCCGTAAATAATGGAGGGGACCCCGGCCAGGTTGGCAATGTTAATTTCGATCAGGTCGCTCAACCAGTTTTTTTTTGCATATTCTTCAAGATAGGTGGCCGCCGCAACCCCAATCGGAAAGGCAATGATCCCCGTCAAAACCATTACCCATACTGTTCCGACCCAGGCAGAGAGAATCCCGGCCTTTCCCGGCCTGCGCGAGGGATAGCTTGTCAGGAAATTCCAGTCGAGCCTTGAAGCGCCATCCATAAAAACGTCAACGATCAAGGTCAGCAGAACGGCAACGGCGAGGAGGGTGATGATGAGTCCCGTGGCGGAAAATATTTTTTCATAAATACGATAACGACGTCTAAGCGCAATCATAATTTAATCGTAAACCTCCCTGAACTTTTTCTTGAGCAAATAGCTGATAACGTTCAGGACAAAGGTCATTATAAAAAGGGTCATCCCGGCAGAAAATATTGTCATATACGCAATGGTTCCCGTTGGTGTGTCTCCCATGCTGACCTGGACGATATAGGCCGTCACGGTTTCAATCGGGACAAGAGGATTCATCGTCAATCTCGGTTGAAGCCCGGCCGCGATGGCGACGATCATCGTTTCCCCGACCGCTCGCGAAAGCCCCAGAATAAATGAAGACAGCACGCCGGAAAGCGCGGCGGGCAATACAATACTCAGTGCAACTTGAAGCCGGGTCGAGCCAAGTGCGTAGCCCCCTTCCCGCAGTCTCATCGGAACGGCATGCATGGCATCCTCACTAAGTGAGGAGATAATCGGGACGATCATGATTCCCATGACGATACCGGGGCTGAGGGCATTGAAACCGGAAAGATCGGGGATTAGCTTCTGGAGAAGGGGCGTCACAAAAAGCAGCGCGAAGTAACCATAGACCACCGTAGGAACGGCGGAAAGGATTTCCAGAAAGGGCTTGATCGTTGCCCGTACCCGCCCCGAGGCATATTCACTCAGGTAGATCGCGCTGATCAAGCCTATCGGCATCGAAACGCACATGGCAATCAGGGTGATTAAGAATGTTCCTGTAATGAGCGGAAGGATACCGAAATGTTGTTCGGAAAAGAGCGGGGTCCATTCTGTGTCGGTCAGGAAGTCCGTTAAGGAGACGACCTTAAAAAACTCATAGGTCTCTATCGTCAGGACGAAAACAATACCGATCGTAATAAATATTGAAAGAAGAGCGGCAAGAAAAAGCATTCCCTCAATGAGGGCCTCTTTTATTTTTTGGCGCTGTCTCTGGTTCAGCTTGCTACTTCCCTTCCTTTTCCAGGAGGTCCTCGACCTTGACCCCGATCTGGGCCCCTTTTCCGCCAAAAATGGAGCCGGTCATGCGCTCTTTAAAACGTTTGTGTGCTAGCTCGTAGGCCCGATTGGGAAGGGCGATGTAGCCCACCTCTTTTGAAAGATCAGCCCCCTGGGTCATATAGAATTCTATGAATTTTTGTATCTCCGGTCTGTCGGCAGATTTACTGCGGACGTAGATGAAGATGGGTCTGGCAAGAGGTTGATAGTTCCCCTCCAAGATATTGTTGTACGTGGGCAGGATAGGCCCCTTCCCATTTTCATCTTTCCCGTCATCGATCGGGACTAGTTTCAATCGCTCCTTGTTGTATTCGTAATAAGCGACCCCGAAAAATCCGAGGGCGTTCAGGTCGGTTGAGATTCCCTGGACGAGGACGTTGTCATCTTCACTTGCCGTAAAGTCCCCGCGGCTGGCTCCGCTTTCCCCGACGATCGCCTCTGTAAAATAGTCAAAGGTTCCGGAGTCGATCCCGGGACCGTAGAGATGGATCTCTTTTTCCGGCCAATGCGGTCGGACATGATTCCAGCGGGTAACCTTGTGTTTCGCCTTCGGTTCCCATATCTTTTTCAATTCATTGACCGTGAGGAAATCAACCCAGGGATTTTTGGGGTTGACCACGATGGCAATCCCGTCATAGGCAACCGGGAGTTCAATATATTCAACCTTGTTCCCGGCGCAGAGTTTGACTTCTGATGGCTTGATCGGTCGGGAGGCGTTTGCAATGTCCACCTCACCACTACAGAATTTTTTAAATCCTCCGCCGGTTCCGGAGACCCCGATGGTGACTCTGATTTTTCGGTTTTGCACCTGAAAATCTTCCGCCACTGCCTCCGTGATGGGAAAGACCGTGCTGGACCCGTCGATCTTGACCAGGGCGCGCTTCGCCCACCCCTGGTTGGGCAGCAAGATGAAAAGGATAAACGCCACGAGAAGATGTTTCAAAATATGTTTCATGAATGACCTCAACTCATTTTAAACTTACTTGTTATCGGGAGAGGGTGACATTAAGGAACCTCTGATTAAGTCTGGGTTGATTTTTCGGAAGACAAAAGGTTTCGATTTAAGGTGCAAATCGCAGAGGATGGTTTTCGCGAAGCCATAGCCTGCTGTTTTTAAGATTTGCAATGCAGAAGCGAGACACTTTTGTCCTGAAAAATCAATTCATAGCTTATCCAGATGTTCCTTAATTGTTATGTCAAGCGACACTATTCTGACATGCCGCCATCACAGCATGGTTAAGGAAATGTTAACTTATTGTAAATTCTCCGACAGGCTTCTAGGGGGGCTGATCAGGCAGGAGGCCATTGAAGGAACCTCTGAATAAGGCGATCAAAGAAGGGGTGGTTCTTTTAGGGAGGGGAATTTTCTTGAAATACAAGTTCAGAGAGAGAATTCAAAATTTGTCATAGGGCTTAAGTCCATTGAAGCAAAATTTTTTCTCTCATAGTGTGAGACCCCCGCCTTGGCGATCATGACGCCATTGTCGGTACAGTATAAAGGGGAAGGGATGTAGGCCGCGACCCCCATGCGAGCCGCTTCTTCACTGATTCGTCGCCTTAAGAGGCTGTTCGCGGCAACACCGCCTCCCAGAATAATGCTTCTAGCCTTCTTCTTTTCAACTGCGGAGATTGTTTTCTCCACCAGACTTCCGACCACGGATTCCTGGTATCCGGCTGCGATGTCCTGAATCAGCGATAGATCTCCTTCGGACTCCCGGATCATCCCGGAAAACCGTTGGCTCAAGGCTGTTTTAATTCCACTGAAGCTAAAATTGAAATGTTTTGTGGAACGGTAGGGCACTGGAAAATGGAAGCGCTCCGGATTTCCCTTTCTGGCGAGACGATCAATAATCGGTCCGCCAGGATATCCATATCCCAGTAATCTTGCTCCTTTGTCCAGGGCCTCCCCCGCTGCGTCGTCTACCGTATGACCCAGGAGGCGATAGTCTCCTTTTTGTGCCATGTAATAAAGGTTTGTGTGCCCGCCTGACACGATCAGGGCCACGGAAGGGAAGACCACATCACGGTGCTCTATGAAGGCCGCAGAAATATGTCCTTCCAAGTGGTGGATTGGAAGAAGAGGAATGCCGAGGGCGTAAGAAAGCGATTTCGCGATTGAAACTCCGACCATCAAGGCCCCGATTAACCCGGGCCCGACTGTAACGGCAATGGCATCAATTTCGCGGAGTGTACAGCCTGACTGAATGAGGGCTTCCTGAATCAGGGGATCGACCACCTCGATGTGTCTCCGACTCGCAAGTTCAGGGACCACTCCGCCATATTTCTTGTGCAGGTCGATCTGAGAAGAGATTAGGTTGGCACGAATAATATGCCCCTCTTCTAAAACGGAAACAGCTGTTTCATCACACGAGGTCTCAATTCCCAGAATAATCAAGGTAAAGATCCTTTGAGTGCTTCGAGGCGTGCCTTGACCAAGTTCAGTGTTTCACGGTGTTGACCGGGTTTTATTCCGCTTCCGATCCCATCGGATGAGAGCCGTAGAAAGGATTGATACTCTCTGCGGGCGTCCCCAAAAGACCCCTTCCTCTCAAGCCATGTTGCATGGTTAAGATGGAAAGCTGGAGTAGAAGTCTTGAGATCAATTGCTATCTTGTAATGCTTGCCCGCCTGGTCAATCGACCCTTTGGCATCATGGGCCATCCCCAGATTATTGTGCGCCTCCGCGTAATTTGGGTCAAGACGAATGGCTTCTTTGTAATGGTTGATTGCTTCATCCACTTTTCCCATACGGCGGAGTGTCAGGCCCAGGTTGTTGTGGGCCAGGACTGAGAGAGAAGGAATCGCAATCGCCTCGCTGAATAAGCGGGCCGCATGGTCGTACTCTCCCTGATGATATCGTTTCAATCCTTCCGACAGGATAAGCTGTCCCTGATCTTTGTTGGGGACAGAAATACTTTCGGGCGCGGATTCCTTTACAGGAGAGATCTCTTTTGGAGGGGTAAGCTCTTTTACTGGAGGAGGGGGAAGAGGGCTGATGGCCTGGTCAGTCAGGAGCAAGCGTCCTTCGCGTTCATAAAAATAGTAAGCGGCCGAGAGGAAAAACGCGAACAGGAGGAAGAGCGTTACCCCCTTGGCTCCTGTAAGGCCTGTTGATTTTTCAGAATGATATTTAAGTGAGGAAGGAAGAGAAAAAGGTGCTTCCTTTTCGGCGGCCGCCTTCTTCAGTGCATCATGAATAATACTCACTGAACTTCAACCTCGTATCGAAAAAACGGCAGCAACTATTCAACTCACCCCTCTTTGGCTTCGTGAGACCCACACTTCCATGATGGCGTTTCTGTGATGCTTAAAACCTCACGCACAGACACGTACACCCCGGTTTTCTGCTCCTCGCGCCTTGTCCTAGAGAAGAATCTAGGTAAACTGAATGGTTACAAGTGGCAAGGGAACAGGTGGGATGAAACCGGCGGGGATGATGCGAAAAAGCCTCGCGGAAGCGAGGCTTTTTCCGGGTGATCAATAATTCCTGGCTCAGACTTCCGCCATAACCGCTTCCTCAATAAAAGAGGGGGCATTGTCTTTCAAAACAGCCTTAACGATTGTTTTCCCTTTAAATCGTCCCTTGATAATCTCTTCCGAGAGCGGGTCTTCAATGTTTTTCTGAATACACCGTCGCATGGGGCGTGCGCCATAGAGCGGTTCATATCCTGTCTTCACCAGCCAATGTTTCAACTCATCGCTTACTTGCAACTCAAGCCCCTTTTCAGCCAGCCGATCATTTAACTCTGTCAGGAGAATCTCAACGATTTTGGCTAAATGCGTTTTCTCCAGAGAATGAAAGATAATCGTGTCATCAATACGGTTCAAAAACTCCGGGTTAAAGGCTTTTTTCAGCTCCGAGTGGATAGCATCCTTCATTTTTCCATGAATATCGATTTCTGAGCGCTGGAAGCCAAGCATTCCGGCCTTTTCTGCCATTCTGGTTCCTAGATTTGAGGTCATAATCAGGACCGTGTTTTTGAAATCGACCCTCCTCCCAAGGCTATCCGTGAGATAGCCATCATCCAGGACCTGGAGGAGAATGTTGAACATATCCGGATGGGCCTTTTCTATCTCATCAAACAGAACAACAGAATAGGGGCGTCTCCTGACCTTCTCAGTCAATTGTCCTCCCTCTTCATAGCCCACATATCCTGGAGGAGCACCCACCAGCCTTGAACTGGAGAACTTTTCCATATATTCAGACATATCTATTCGGATCAAGGCCTCATCGGTATCAAAGAGAAACTCAGCCAAAGCCCGCGCCAATTCTGTCTTGCCGACACCGGTCGGTCCGAGGAAGATAAAAGAACCAATGGGACGGCGATCCCCTTTGAGCCCGGCGCGAGACCTTCTGATTGCCCGGGCAATAGCCGTAACCGCCTCCTCCTGTCCAATAATCCTTTGGTGAAGCACCTCTTCCATCCGTATCAGTTTTTTGGTTTCCTCTTCCTCTATTCGGAAAAGCGGGATGCCGGTCATCTTCGAGACAACATAGGCGATCTCTTCGCGGTCGATATTGGGACGATTCTTTTCTTTATCCTTGATCCATTCCTGCTTTGTTTCCTCAAGCAGTTTTTTGATTCGCTCTTCTTCTTCTCGAAGCTTCACCGCCTCCTCAAAATTTTGAAGTCGTATGGCCAGGTCTTTATCATGCGCAATCTTTTTGATTTCCTTCTCCAGAACCCGGAGGGGTTCAGGCCGAGAGTAGGCTATTAATTTTGCCCTGGAACCGGCTTCATCAATGACATCAATGGCCTTGTCCGGAAGAAAGCGGTCTGAAATGTACCGGTCGGAAAGACGCACCGCTTCATCCACGGCATCATCAGTGATCTTCACCCCATGATGCTCTTCATATCGGTCTTTTAATCCCTTGATGATCTGGACCGTCTCGGCAGAGGTCGGCGGCTGAACAAAGATGGCCTGAAAGCGCCGCTTCAGTGCCGCGTCTTTTTCGATATGTTTCCGGTATTCATCGAGGGTTGTCGCTCCGATACACTGCATCTCTCCACGGGACAGCGCCGGTTTTAGCATATTGGAGGCATCGATACTCCCCTCGGCAGCCCCGGCGCCCACGAGCGTATGAAGTTCATCGATGAAAATAATGATATTGCCCGCCGTAAGAATCTCTTTCATGACCACTTTGAGGCGCTCTTCAAACTGCCCTCTATATTTTGTGCCAGCAACAAGCGAACCCAGATCCAGGGAAATCACCCGCCGGTTAAAGAGGTTCTCTGGGACATCCATCGAGACAATTTTTTGTGCAAGACCCTCGACGATGGCTGTCTTCCCCACTCCGGATTCTCCAATCAGAACGGGATTATTCTTTGTCCGCCGGCTCAAAATCTGAAGAAGACGTTCTATCTCATCATGGCGGCCAATGACGGGGTCGAGTGTGCCTTCCGTTGCCAATTGGGTCAGGTCACGACCAAATTCGTCCAGAGCAGGTGTGCTGCTTTTCTTTTCTTTTTCGCGCGGGGCTGTTTTTCTGAGGAGGTTGATGGTGAGTTGCCGCGCCGTCAGCAGGTTCCCGCCCAGGCTCCGGACAATCTTTCCTCCAATCCCCTCCTCTTCCCGCAACAAGCCAAGCAAGAGGTGTTCGCTCCCGATGTAGTTATGCCCGAGAAGTTTGGCCTCTTCGACGGCATATTCGACCACCTTTTTGACCCTGGAGGTGAAGGGGATCTCTCCAAAGGTCATGGTGTTGCTCCCGCTCGGGAGATTCCGCTCGACCTCCAGGCGAATCTGTTCGGTCGAAAGGCCCATTTTTTTCACGACAGCAAGGGCGATTCCATCCCCTTCTCTGAGCAACGCCAGGACAATATGTTCCGTTCCTAAATAATCATTCTGGTGACGTTCAGCTTCTTCGCGGGCAAGAATGATAATCTTTCTTCCCCTATCGGTGAATTTTTCGAACATTCTTCCTCCTTGACTGCACCAGAGCGGTTTCGAGCCTTCTAACTATTTGTAGAAAAGATATAAACAAATTCAAGGCATTAACTATCAAAATAAGTTTATCTAGGCTACTGGTGGTTGTCAAGGGAATTCTGGAAATCCACATAGAGATGCAAGATCTCTGAGACCCGTGATGAGATCCGGGTGACGCGTGGGTGCTCCTTCTATTGACAGGGTGGCGGAGGATGTATTATTTAAGGAAGCTCTGAATAAGTCATGCATTGTTTTTTCAGGGCAAAAATGTCCCGTTTCCGCGTTGCAAATCTTTAAAATAGCGGGCTATTTCCTGCGATTTGCGCCTTGAATCGAAACATTTTATCTCCTGAAAAACTCAACCCAGACTTAATCATAGCTTCCTTAAGGCATCGAAAGTGAGGACGGGATGTTCCAATTTGAGAAAGCGCTCACAAAGCTTGAACAACAACACCTCTCCCGCGCGTTGATCCCCCTTGACTCCGAATCATCGACGGTGGCCCGGAGGAATGGAAGGGAACTCCTTCTTTTTTGCACCAACAACTACCTCGGCCTGGCGAACCATCCGAAACTGAAAGCGGCTGCGATCTCCGCCATTCAAGCCCGGGGTGTTGGCGCGGGGGCCTCCAGGCTGATTTCAGGACATTCAGATCTTAACGATGACCTGGAAGCCAAGGTTGCGAGATTCAAGTCGGCGGAGTCGGCTCTTGTTTTCAGTTCCGGATACATGACAAATATTGGTGCCATCGGTTCGATTGCACAGAAAGAGGATTTGATTCTGGCGGATCGGCTCAACCATGCCAGTCTGGTTGTAGGCTGCCGTCTTTCAGGTGGAAGATTTCGTGTCTACGCGCACAAAGATATGACCCAGTTGAGAAGGCTCCTTTCAAATCGTAAAACCATCCAGAATGTCCTGATTGTTACGGATGGTATTTTCAGCATGGATGGTGATATCGCCCCCCTTCCTGAAATCCTGGCGCTTGCGGAAGAGTATGATGCGTCTATTTATCTGGATGATGCACACGCGACCGGGGTGCTTGGGGTGCATGGCGGGGGGACATGTGATCATTTCAAGTTGTCGAGTTCACGAATCATCCAGATGGGGACCTTCAGCAAGGCCTGCGGTGGATTTGGAGGCTTCATCGCAGGCAAGGGCGCGTTAAAACAATATCTGATCAACAAGGCCCCCTCATTTATATACACGACAGCCCTCCCGCCAGGCGTACTGGCAACGGCCCTGGCCGCACTTGAACTGATCGAAGCGGAAGGGTCTTTAAGGAAAGGGCTCTGGAAAAACAGGGCGTATTTCTGTGAGAGGGCGGCCCAACTGGGGTTTGATACCCTTGCGAGCGAGACCCCTATTGTCCCGCTCTGTATCGGGAGCAGTGAAAAGGCGGTTGATTTTTCGAAAAGACTCTTCGAAGACGGGATTTATATCCCTCCGATCCGTCCACCCACGGTCCCAGAGGGAACAAGCCGCCTTCGCGTTACGCTGACGGCTGCCCACACGAAATGCCAAATTGACTTTTTATTGTCCCGATTGGAAAAGATCGGAAAAGATCTGCGGGTAATATAGGGAAGCTCTGATTAAGTCTGGGTTGCGTTTTTCAGGAGATAATAATGTTTCGATTCAAGGCGCAAAACGCAGAGGATGGTTCTCGCGAAGCCATAGCCCGCGATTGTTAAGATTTGCAACGCAGAAGCGAGACATTTTTGCCCTGAAAAAACAATGCATGACTTATTCAGAGGTTCCATAAACATGCCGGTATCGGATCCTTATAAGAAGATCGTCTTGATTACCGGGGCCTCCGGTGGTTTGGGTCAGGTCCTTTGCCGCGCTTTTGCAACAGGTGGATACTTTGTCGGAGTACATGTAAATCGCAACATCCACGGCGGAGAGAAGATGGTTGAGACCTTGAACGCCAGGGGAACGGCGGCGGCTCTTTTTCCGGCCGATCTTTGTCATTCCGGCGCGGTACGGCTTATGTTTGATGACATCCTGGAAAAATGGGGGCGGATAGATCTCTTGATCAATAACGCCGCGATCATAAAGGATCGTTTGGTTGCCCGAATGCCTCAGGCCGATTGGGACGATGTTATCGATCTCAACCTGACCGGGGTCTTTTTCTGTATGCGCGAAGCTGGCCGTTCCATGACCCGCCAGGGCGGAGGACATATTATGAACATTGCGTCACGCGCTGCCTTGACCGGGCGTGTCGGACAGGCCGCATATGCTGCTTCTAAGCGAGGACTGATTGCATTGGGGCAGACGGCTGCGAGGGAATGGGGGGGAGTTCCTATACAGGTCAACACCATCCTTCCAGGCTTTCTGAATACCCCGATGACGGCGGGTCTGTCGCGAGAAAAGAGGGCGCATCTGAGTCAGGAGAACCTCCTGTCCCGCCCCGCGACGACCCGGGAGATCGCTGAATTTATTCTAGACCTGTCAAAAATGAAGCATATTTCAGGACAGACCTTTAATCTGGACAGTCGAATCGTATGACGAGGAAGAAGCGCTTGTCGCCCGCATCAGAAGGGTCTCCAGAAGATCATCGGAAAGTCGGTAGGGGTGTTTTTATTATCGGAACGGATACCGGCGTCGGAAAAACCGTTGTTGCCGGAGCCATCGCCCGTATTCTCTCATCAGAGGGGATTGATGTCGGCGTAATGAAACCCTTTGAATCCGGGTGCCGTCAGAGCGGAGAAGGCCTTATTCCGGGAGACGCGGCTTATCTCAAGCGTTCCGCCCGTTCAGAGGACCCACTGCAATTGATCGCCCCCTATCCCTTTAAGGAGCCCCTTGCGCCCTACGCGGCAGCGATGCGCGCAAAAAAGAAAATCGACTTTTCCAGGATTCTCAAGGCCTTTGATCAGTTACAAAAGAGACATTCTTTTCTGGTTGTTGAAGGCGTCGGCGGATTAATGGTTCCCTTGACAGCCAGGAAAGATTTGCTCAGCCTTGTCCTGCTCCTCGAACTCCCCGTACTTTTGGTTGCCCGAAGTGGATTGGGAACCCTCAATCATACCCTCCTGACACTCGGGCAAGGCTGGGCACAAGGGGTCTCTTTCACGGGGCTTATTCTCAATCGCACGACTCCAAAAAAAGACCTTTCAGAGGAGAGCAATCTTGAAATATTAAAGGAGAGGATCGATCTCCCCATCATGGGACCGCTTCCCTTTCTCAGGGAAAAGGACAGTACTGAAAAAAACATAGAACATTCTAGGAAGATTTTTGGCCGGAGTTTCCTTCTGGGGAGCATGCTTGCGCATTGGCAGGATGCCATCCGTCGGCTAGGCCGCTGAAGCCGGATCGAGTGTCATCGCTGTCTTGAGTCATGGCAAGCTCAAGGGACCTCTTTTATTAAGTCTGGGTTGGTACACATCGCATAAGCATAAAAATATTTAAGTTCAACTCGTATCGAAGAATCCTCCCCATTTTTTGGGAAGGTTCTTCCATTTTTCATGAGATAAAATGTTTCGATTCAAGGCGCAAATTGCAGAGGATGATTCTCGCGAAGCCATAGCCTGCTATTGTTAAGATTTTCAACGCAGAAGGGGGACTTTTTTGCCCAAAAAAACAATTAATGACTTATTCAGAAGCTCCTTAACAAGGACATGGCCTTGTTAACATTTGAGCGGACATCTCCGGCGATTGCGGAGACCATGGCGACGCCATCCGCACCCGCCGCCATGATTTCGGAAATGTGTGATATTTTGATGCCTCCAATCGCGAAGATCGGGAGTCGGACCTTTTCGCGGACTTCAGTGATCATGGTGATGCCGAGCGGAGGACCCGAAGAGCGTTTTGTTGGGGTACTAAAGATCGGTCCAATTCCAACATAATCGGCGCCATCCGATTCAGCCTGGATCGCTTCTGACCAATGGTGGGTGGAGATCCCGATGATGGCCTCTTTCCCCAGGACCTTTCGGGCAACCCATACGGGAAGATCGTCTTGCCCGAGGTGAACCCCGTCGGCCTTGACGGCCAGGGCGAGGTCAATTTCGTCGTTTACGATGAATGTGGCATCATAGCGGGCCGTCATTTCCCGGAGCCTTTTTGCGGTCTCAAACATTTTGCACCTGACCTCAGTTTTTTCCCGATACTGGATCAGACCTACCCCTTCGTCAAGCGCCGCTTCGAGCACTTCAAAAAGAGATTGTCTGGCCGATCCTTTGGAGAGAAGGGGATCTGTAATTAGATATAACGGAGAAAGGTCGCTATTCAGCATGGTTTATGGCGTGGAGGGTGCTGAAAGAAGGTGATCCAAAAATCCTGTTGAATACCGCCCTTTTACAAATACAGGATCTTCAAAGATCTTCTTGTGGAGCGGGAGTGTTGTTTGAACGCCTTCAATGACAAATTCGCTCAGGGCGCTTTTCATTTTGGCAATCGCTTCTTCACGGGTGCCGGCGTGGACGATTAATTTTGCGATGAGTGAGTCGTAGTAGGGAGGGATCACACCTCCGATGTAACAGGCGGAATCAACCCGGATTCCGGGACCACCGGGAATGTGAAAGGCTGTAATGGTTCCGGGAGAAGGGGTAAACTTATCGGGAGATTCAGCATTGATGCGGCACTCGATGCTGTGTCCCTGGAGTCGGATCTGGCTTTGTTTCCACGCCAGCGGTTTGCCGGCCGCGATCTTGATCTGCTCCTTGACCAGGTCGATACCGCTGACCATTTCACTGATGGGATGTTCAACCTGAATTCGGGTATTCATCTCAATAAAATAAAAGCGATGATCCTTGTCCAGGAGGAACTCGACTGTTCCCGCATTAACATAGTTTGCGGCGCTGACCGCGCCTGATGCTGCTCGCCCGAGTTCCCTCCGGAGCCGATCATCGACGACCGGAGAGGGAGACTCTTCGACTAATTTCTGGTGCCGTCTCTGGACCGAACAATCCCTTTCTCCCAGATAAACCATCTTGCCCTTTTCGTCGGCCAGGATTTGGATCTCAATATGCCGCGGATCGACAAAAAATTTCTCAATATAAACGCTGTCGTCGCCAAAAGCGGTTTTTGCCTCTAACTGAGCGGTTTGTATCGAATTGGAGAGTTCTTCTTCTTTATAGACAACACGCATGCCCCGACCGCCGCCGCCGGAAACAGCCTTCACAATCACCGGATAACCGATCTTCCGGGCAACATCGACCGCTTCTTTGTTATCGCGAATCTCACCCTCGCTTCCAGGGATAATCGGGACCCCTTGTTTCATCATGACTTCACGGGCTTTGGCCTTGTTTCCCATCAGGCTGATACATTCTGCAGGCGGGCCGATAAACTTGATGCCGGCCGCTTCGCAAACCTCTGCAAAGTGGCTGTTCTCTGCCAGGAATCCATAGCCGGGATGGATCGCGTCCGCGCCCGTGATCTCTGCGGCGCTGAGTATGTTTGGGATATTTCGATAGGATTGGGTGGCGTCTGCCGGGCCGACACAGATGCTTTCATCTGCGAAGCGAACATGAAGTGAGGCCGCATCGGGATCTGAATGAATAGCCACAGTGCGAATGCCCATTTCCCGGCATGCGCGAATGATACGGAGTGCGATCTCTCCGCGGTTCGCGATCAGGACTTTCTTAAACATTGTTTGTTACCGTTGTTTGGTCTGATTTCTTCTAAAAAAATGACGTCCTCATAAAAAGTTTGAACACGTAGAGTAAGCGCAATCCCTGCCCTTCCAGGACGGGATTCTCCAAAAAGGTTGTTTCGGCTATTTCTGTGAAAGCTGAAATACAGCCTTCCGCAGGGTGTTGTCTTTTTGATGGACCCCGGTAAGCAGGAGTGACGACTTTTTACGAGCGCATCAAGCTTAGGCGGGTTCGATCTTGTAGAGAGCCTCACCATATTCGACAGAAGCCCCATCTTCTGCCAGAATCGCGATGATTTTCCCGTCGACATCCGCCTCGATCTCATTCATCAGCTTCATCGCCTCAACGATACAGAGGGTCTGACCCTTCCTTACTGTATCTCCGATGCCCACGTAGGGGTTGGCATCGGGAGAAGTGGCTTTATAGAAGGTGCCGACAATCGGGGAGGTAACGAAGGTGAAGTTTTCCCTCTCTTCCTCTTTTTCGGTCAAGGCGGGTGTTTCTTGCGTGGGTTCAGGTTGCAATGGAGAAAGATGTTGAGCGATCATGGGGGCGTCTTTCCGGATGCGAATTCGCCTTCCGGCTTCCTCCACCTCGATCTCGGTGAGGGCCATTTCGTTCAATAACGCGATCAAGTCCTTTATCTCTTTTAGATCCATAGGCAGGTTCCCTATCTGTATCGTTACACCTACTTTACACGTTCAATATAACTTCCTGTACGCGTATCGACTTTAACGAGGGTTCCTTCCTCCATAAATAAGGGGACTTTCACCGTGCCGCCTGATTCCAGTTTCGCCAGTTTTGTTCCCCCCGTTGCAGTATCACCACGGACGCCTGGTTCTGTCTCGACAATTCTGAGCTCTACAAATACGGGAAGTTCAACACTCATCGGCTTTCCGCGATAAAATAAGATCTTGGCAATCATGTTTTCTTTGAGAAAATCTTTAGAAGACCCCAACTGCGCAGGAACGAGGAAAAGCTGCTCGTAGGTCTCGCTATCCATGAAGTGATATTCGTCTCCTTGCTGATACAAAAACTGCATCTCTCGTTCGACGAGATCGGGCGCGTTAAATTTCTCACCTGGCCGAAAGGTCTTTTCGAGAAGATTTCCCGTCTTTAAATTTTTTAATTTGGTTCGAACGAAGGCGCCTCCTTTGCCCGGCTTCACATGCTGACACTCGACGATCATGTAAGGATCTCCGTCGAGTTCCAGCTTGAGTCCTCCCCTGAAATCACTTGTCCCGAGCACTTTGTCCTATCCTGTTGCAACGGCGTGGGGGGAGGTGAGTTTTTCGCCTCCCTGAAGATGACTAATCGCCCCCAACACCCCGAGGAGATAGCTTTGAGGGCCAAACCCTGAGATCTGACCAATGGCAACATCGGCAATAAATGAGGTAAGCCTAAAATCCTCCCGGTCATGGATGTTGGATAAATGGACCTCTACGGTTGGGATCTCGACTGCAAGAATTGCATCCCGAATAGCAATGCTGGTGTGGGTGTAGGCTGCCGGGTTGATGACGATGGCATCAAATTTTCCTGCGGCGTCTTGAATGCGATCAACCAGAGCCCCTTCGGAATTCGATTGATAGGTCTTAAGAGTGACCCCCTGGGCTTTGGCCAGAGCCATCAGTTGTTTGTTGATCTCCTCAAGAGAAACAAGGCCATATCGTTCTGTCTCTCGCTTGCCCAGTAAGTTCAAGTTTGGCCCATGCAGTACCAGGATACGGACCATGCTTACAACTCCTCTTCGATGGCTGCCGCCGCAAGGGTTACGAGGAAACGGCCTTTCCCTATCCCTTTTTTAGATTTCAGACCCATGATCAGAAAGTAGTCCGGATTGATCTTCCTGGCAATCACGGCTGTTTGATCATGTAGAAGGTGCATCTCATCAGGGGGGTCGAGGTTGATAGAAGATCCTGCTTTTTCAGCAGTATTCCACAAAGGGCTGTATTCAGCGACGAGCACGGCCATATCGAGAGTCGCATCGACAGTATACTCCTCAACAATAATTCCATCCATATCTGCGAGGGCAACTCCCAACAGGTCATCGAGGCCATCCGCGATTCCTTTCAAATGTTCACTAAAGCTCATCTTCGTATTCCTTTTCTCTTCTTCTGGATGGCGTCCAGCCATAATTGTAAGTGCGTGATTTGACCCGTTTGAGAAGTCTTCTCTTCCGCATCAGTAGTCAAATCGGAAGAGGGAACCGGGTCACCAGAGGCTTCTCCAGATACCATATGAAGTGCTTTTTCAAGACCCTCCTTGCTTTCTTCATCTGTTGGGTCGCGTTCGAGGCATTCTTTGTAAGTATCTACCGCTTCCTGGTAGCATCCCTGGTCGATATAAAGTGCGCCCAGTGAATTTGTTGCGGGTGTTTCCTGTCCGTCCATTTCCGGAAGGGGGTCCGGGCCGGGGGAAGAGGGCTCCAGAGGGTCTCCGATTCGACCTTCATCGTCTTGCGAGATGGGCTCTGGTTGCCATTGTTCTTCGAGGTCTTCTTTTTCCAGTTCAACGCCCGTATCTGCATCGGGTGAGAATACATCCTCGTTTCCAACAAACACCTCCTCAGAAGTCGCCAGCGAGGGGGACTTCTGAATCTCAAAAGTACTTTCACCTGCAGAGTCTGGTCCAGGGGCTTCCGGAGAAATGGGTGAAGGGATCTCTTTTTCAAGGGTGCTCAGGAGGGTTTTTGACTCTTTATCGGAAGGATCAACGGCCAGGATCTGCCTGTAGGCATCGACGGCGCGTTGCGGTTCGCCCTCGTTTTGATAAATGACCGCCAGTCTTTTGTGTGCAAGGATATTTTCCGGATTGATTTCGATGACCCGCTCAAATTCAGATTTTGCCTCGGTAATGTGATTTTTACTCATGTAAATCTTCCCGAGCATAATCCGGGCGGCCACATAAGTGGGGTGTTTTTTAATTCCGTCGTTCAGGACATGGATTGCTTCATCCGTCAGATCGCTATTTAGGTATTCTTCAGCCAATGGGACAAAAAGCCGGGAATTCGGGTTCTCGGCGATCTTATCCATCAGCTTGATAATTTCGGGGGAGAGCGACATATCAGCCATCATTGACCCGTTTTATTCGGGGTTTCCAAAAATACTTTAATAACATCAAATGATCGACCAAGATCATAGCAAATCAGGGAGAAAAGTCAAGGAGAGATGTGTTCTCCAGGAGTGGCGATTAGATCTTGGGAAAGTGATTTACTGCTACTTTGTCCTCAAGCAGGCCATTCAAGGGACAGGCGGAACAGGCCGCCACTTTCTTACAGAAAAACTTCCCGGTCATGACGATCAGGGCGTGATATTCGTTGTACAGGTCCGTTCTGTCCCGGAGTTCCTTCATGAAGTAGTCCTGGATCTTGTGGTAATCATCGCCAGGAGCAATATGGCTGTGTCGTTCGAATATCCTTCGGGTATAGGCATCTATGACGAAAATAGGAGCGTTCCCCGCGTAAAGCAGGATGGAGTCGGCTGTCTCGGGGCCGATCCCCTTGACAGAAAGGAGTCCATCCCTTAAGACCTCCCATTTTTCTGACAACATCCTATCGATGGAGCCCCCGTATTTCTCGAAAATAAAGGCCATCAAGGCCTTGATACGCCGTGCTTTAAGGTTAAAATAACCGCTTGATCGGATGAGAAGGGCGAGCGTCTTTTCAGGGAGGCGATGCAGGGCTTCCGAGTGAAGGAGGTCTTTCTCTTTTAATTTGGAAAGGGCCTTCTCAACATTTTTCCAGGAGGTATTTTGTGTCAAAATGGCCCCGATCATGACCTCGAAGGGGGTTTCGGCCGGCCACCAATATTGGGGGCCGAAGTGGGCATAGAGCCGCTTATAAATCTCCAGTATTTCCCGTCTTTTGGAGGAGGATCTTTTATGAGGAGAAAGCAAGCGCTTTGATTCTCCCATAACCGGGGCCGTCATTCTTTTTCCAGAGGGGTACTCTCTCGAACCCACTTTAGATAATCGGCCGAGCCGGCGGATATTGGCAGGGAAATAATCTCAGGAACAGCATAGCTGTGATGTTGTTTCACCGCTTCGGAGAGTTTATCAAAAAGGGCGGCGCGGCTTTTCAGGAGGATCAGTGTCTCCTCCTCGCGGCAGATCTTTCCTTTCCATGAAAAAAACGAGGTCACAGAAGGGAGAATATTCGCGCAGGCCGCCAGTTTCTCTTCGACCATGATCCGCCCGATTCTTTCCGCTTCTTCTCTTGTCGGGGTTGTGACAAAGACCACAATTTCATCCATCAGAACCTACCTCGGAGTGGTATTGGATGAAACGGCTTGCGCTGGGGTGAGTGAAGGGATTCGAACCCTCAACCGCTGGAGCCACAGACCAGTGCTCTACCATTGAGCTACACCCACCATCAAGAAAGTGGGCGGATTATATCACAGATGTTTTTTGAATTGAAAGGCGTTATCTCGACCCGGTTTCTGGGGCAGATCCGAAATCTGCTATTGCGGAAAGCCAAGGTAAAACTTATAGTGAGTAAATGATGGTTTCAGTTGAAAATCTCAGGGATCAGGTTGCTGATCTTCAGTCCCGGTTTCCTTTCCTTCCCGCACTTGAAGAAGCATTTCCCAAGGGAGAGATCTATCTCGTTGGCGGGGCGGTTCGTGATCTCCTGCTGAATCGCAAAACTAACGATTATGATTTTCTGGTCCGTCATGTTGCTGGATCCGCCCTGCGTGCATTTCTAAAAGTCCATGGAGAGGTCAGTTGGGTAGGTAAAAACTTTGGGGTTTATAAGTTTTACCCAAGGGGATTGCCTGATCAGGAACCGCTGAGAGAGGCAATCGACGTGGCCCTGCCCCGAACGGAGGAATCCTTTTCCCGGGCCGGGTCCCAGGGCGGCGGCTACAAAGACTTTGAGGTGAAGACCGATCCCGCACTCTCGGTAGAGGAAGACCTTCAACGGCGCGATTTCACAATCAACGCCATGGCGGTCGATCTGAAGAACGGGTATCTGATTGATCCCTTCGGCGGCCTGTGCGACCTTAAGGATGGTCTTTTGCGTGCCGTCGGCGATCCGTTGCTTAGGTTTAAAGAGGACAGCTCCCGCCTCCTACGCGGCCTCCGTTTTTCCTGTCAGCTTGGTTTTGCTCTCGAAAAGAAGAGCTGGACGACCCTGAGACATTGCATTGAGCAATTAAATACAAAAGATGCGGAGGAATCTTTTGTCGTCCCCCGTGAGACTATCGCGAAGGAATTTCTCAAGGCGATGGTGGCGGACCCGGTACGCGGCTTCGATCTCTGGGATCAGAGCGGGGCTTTTCAGGTATTGATTCCGGAACTTCTTCCCATGAAAGGATGCCCCCAGCCGAAAAGCTTTCATTCCGAGGGAGATGTCTGGACCCACACGCGCCTGGCCCTTTCACAGTTGGAGTCTCAGCCCTTCCGGGAAGAATTCGGTCGTGATTGTGACGCCGAGACTGTTCTGGCCGTCCTCTTTCACGATATTGCAAAACCAGTGAGCATCCAGACCCCGGAAAAGGATGGGACCGACCGGATTCGTTTTAACAACCACGACCGCATCGGCGCCCGAATGGCACGGGAGATTGTGCTGCGCTTGAAACTATCCTCCATGCCGAGAGGGAGCGGATATTACGTCGACATAGACGTGCTCGAATGGCTGATCAGGAACCACCTCATCCTGGTCCAGGGCGAGATAGATCGGATGCGGGCATCTACACTTGAGAAATACTTCCTCAACCCACAGCGGCCCGGCAAGAAATTGATGCAGCTGATCTTCTGCGACGGGAGGGCCACTGTCCCGGCCTCGGGTCCGCCGAAGCTCCTTCACTACCAGCAGGTAAAGGAGCGGCTTGAGCAGATTCAGGCCCTCACGGCGGAACGCGCAAAAATTCCCCGGCCGCTGCTGAGTGGAACCGACGTAATGAAGGCCCTTCAGATTGCCGCCGGACCGGCGGTCGGAAAATCCCTGGCACGGGTCCGGGAAGAACAGCTCTCCGGTCGCCTATCAAACCGGGAAGAAGCCCTTGTCTTTTTAAAAGACCCGGTTGAAAAGGGATCAGATCGGTAACCGGAATCTACGTTGACAAGCGATGGACCCGATGCTACTATCCCCTCTACCTCTATGGAAACAAAGAAGAAATACAAAAATACACTTAATCTTCCGAAGACCAATTTTCCGATGCGGGCTAATCTGACGCAAAAGGAAGTTGCGACGCTGGCCCACTGGGAAAAGGAGAAACTTTATGCCCGGATACAGAACAGCCGCGTCAATCGAGAGAAATATATCCTTCACGATGGTCCCCCTTATGCCAACGGGCATCTTCACATCGGCCACGCCCTCAACAAGATCTTAAAAGATATCATTGTCAAAGCGAAGACCATGAGCGGATATGCTGCCCCCTATGTTCCGGGTTGGGACTGTCATGGCCTCCCGATTGAGCATCAAGTGCTTAAGGCCCTCGGCGGGAAAAAACGGGAGATGAGCAAGGTTCAGATTCGACAGCGCTGCCGGGACTATGCCGATAAATATGTCAAGATCCAGCGTGAGGAATTTAAGCGCCTGGGGGTATTCGGTGACTGGGACCACCCCTATCTGACGATGACGGCCGATTATGAGGCGGCCATCGTCCGGGAGTTCGGCAAGGTGGTTGCGTCCGGGGCGGTTTATCGCGCAAAAAAGCCCGTACTCTGGTGTTCCTATGATGAGACCGCCCTGGCAGAAGCAGAGGTCGAACACGCCGAGCATGTTTCGCCGTCGATCTATGTGAAGTTCAGGGTGGTGGCTGATCCTGCAAAGGTATTTGGTCCAGAGCTGAAAAATGTATCTCTTGTCATTTGGACGACCACCCCCTGGACCCTTGTTGCGAATCAAGCGGTCTGCCTTCACCCCGACTTCGAATATCAGGCGGTTAGGGTGAATGTTGGAGAGAATTGTGAGCAGACTTGGATTATTGCAAAAGATTTAGTCGCGCAATGTATGAAGGAATTTGAAATTCAGGAATACACTGTTGAAGAAAAAATATACAAAGGCCGCGAGCTTAGAGGGGTTACCTGTTGTTCTCCTTTTCTGGAAGATGGATCAGGTAGAACCTGGCCTTCAGAAGTGATTACGGGAGCGCATGTGACTTTGGAGCAGGGAAGCGGATGCGTCCATACCGCGCCGGGCCATGGGCAGGAAGATTACGAGGTCGGGCTGGAAAATGGTCTGGAGGTCTTTGCCCCCCTGGACCACCGTGGACGGTTTACCGACGAAATTGACCAAGGAATCAAGCAGTGGGAAGGGCTGGAAGTTCTCAAGGCAAACGAAGCCATTATCAGCCGTTTGTCTGAAATCGGCACCCTGGTCAAGGCCGGGTCGATCACACATTCCTATCCGCATTGCTGGCGGTGCAAGAAGCCCGTGATTTTCCGCGCCACCAAACAGTGGTTTATCTCGATGGGGGATGAAAGAGAAGACGTTACAAAATCTCTCCGGGGGCGGGCGGTGGAGGCGATTTGTGAAATCAATAACAATAAGGGATGGATCCCGTCCTGGGGATATGACCGCATGCTCGGCATGGTCAATAATCGTCCCGATTGGTGCATCTCACGGCAGCGAATCTGGGGCGTTCCCATTATTGCTTTTACCTGTCTCGGCTGTGAAGAATCGCTTCCGGAGAGTATGATCCCGGAGATCGCAAACCATATCGCAGGCCTGATGGAAAAAGAGGGGAGCGATATCTGGTTTTCAAAATCGGCGGCCGACCTTCTCCCCAACGGAACCGTTTGTCCGAACTGTTCCGGATCGGAGTTTCAACAGGAAAATGACATCCTTGATGTCTGGTTTGAATCTGGAATCAGCCATATTGCGGTACTGGAACACAGAAAGCTGCTTCCGGAAGGGGATCTCCGTGCCGACCTTTATCTTGAAGGGACGGATCAACATCGGGGCTGGTTCCAGAGCAGCTTGCTAACAACACTGGTCGCCGACCCGAGGCAAAAGTCGGCTCCCTACAAGGCAGTCTTAACGCATGGTTTTACCGTCGATGGTTCGGGGAAAAAGATGTCAAAATCCGTCGGGAATGTGGTCGCTCCGGAAGAGGTCATCAAGAAATACGGAGCGGAAATCCTCCGTCTCTGGGTGGCGGCGACCGATTTCAGGGAGGATGTCCGCATTTCGCCGGACATCCTGACGCAGCTTGCGGAGGCCTACCGGAAGATCCGGAATACCTGCCGTTTCCTCCTTGGAAATCTCTATGATTATCATCCGGGATCGGCCCCTTTTCCGGAGGCGGATCTTCAGGACATTGACCGCTGGGCGCTCAGGCGTCTCCAGGTCCTCAACAAAAAAGTTCAGTGGGCCTATCATGAGTCGGAATTTCATATAGTCTTTCATGCCTTGAATAATTTCTGTTCTGTCGATCTCTCCTCCTTCTATCTCGACATCCTGAAAGACCGGCTTTATACCGCCGGGGCAGATTCGCCGGAAAGAAGGGCCGCCCAGGCTGTAATGCAGGAAATTCTGCGGGCTCTGGTCCGTCTGATGGCTCCTATTCTCTCCTTTACCGCCGATGAGATCTGGCAATATCTTCCGGAAGATTTGAAGACGGAATCAAGTGTTCATCTCACCGAATTTCCGGAGCTGAAGGATCTTTCTACAATCGAAGCAGGAGACGAAGAAAAGGACTGGAGCAGGCTCATTCGGGTTCGGGATGAAGTCGCGCGTGTTCTGGAGGAGGCTCGAAAGGACAAAAAAATCGGGAATCCATTGGAAGCGCGGGTGCATCTCTTCGCGAAGCCGGCGCTCTATGATCTTCTCAAGGGGCAGCGTACAATGCTCCCCGCGTTCTTCATTGTCTCACAGGTGGATCTTTCACCCTGGCAGGATCAGGAACCTCCGGTGCAGGAAAACGGGGATGCCGATCAGGGGGGGTCGAAGTGGACTCTCTCGACAACGGTTGATCAGGAGGGTTTGCGGATAGAAGTAACGACGGCGCGGGGTGAAAAGTGTGGACGGTGTTGGACCTATCAGGAAAGTGTTGGTCGGGATGAAGTTCATCCCACCCTGTGCCGGCGCTGTACGGAGGTTGTCCTTGCGAGCGGCATCAACACGGGGTAAACTTCTCTTTCCCGCCTTGATCGGGGGGGGCATTGTTCTTGGTGATCAGCTCAGCAAGTTTTACATTCACAATGCCTTCCGACTACACGAATCGAAAGTGATTATTGAGGGCTTTTTCTCCCTGACCTATATTCGAAACCCGGGTGCGGCCTTCGGTCTCTTCGCGGAACACAACGCGGGTTTTCGCAGCGTATTTTTTGCGGTGGTTTCCGTCATTGCCCTCTGCCTCCTGGCCTATTTCTTCTGGGAAACCCCCAAAGAAGAGACTCTTGGCCTGGTCGCCATTTCCCTCTTGTTCGGCGGAGCCGTCGGGAATATGATCGACCGCTTCCGCCTGGGTGAGGTCATCGACTTTCTTGACTTCTATATTGGTCAAAGCCATTGGCCGGCATTTAATGTTGCCGATTCCGCTATCACCGTTGGTATTTCCCTCCTGTTATTTCATGTTTATTTCCATAAGGATGGGGTTGCAGACCAAGCGCCTGAAACCCGCCGAGGGGACTAGCCCGCATGTCTTCCTTCCCTCCCTCCCCGCTCCTGGTTTCATCCCACAGCCGTACAGACCGGCTTGACCTTTATCTGATCAAGAGAGGGGTCCCGCTTTCTCGGGCTCGTATCCAGAAGCTGATTTCCGAAGGTCTGATTCGGCTTAACGGCGCCCCGACCAAGGCGAGTTTTCGCGTCAGGGAGGGGGACCAGATCGAGATCTGCATCCCACCTCCGGAGCCGCTTGAACTGATCCCGGAAGAAATTCCGCTCGATCTACTTTATGAAGATGACTCCCTCCTGATTGTGAATAAACCGGCGGGTATGGTGGTCCATCCGGCGCCCGGTCATGACCAGGGGACACTGGTTCACGCCCTGCTCCATCATTGCCGTGATCTTCCTGGGATCGGAGGACGAGAGCGGCCCGGCATTGTCCACCGACTGGATAAGGACACCTCCGGCGTGATGGTGGTGGCAAAGACAGACCTTGCCCACCAGCGGTTGTCGAAGCAGTTTAAAGACCATAGCATTGCCCGGTGTTATCTTGCCCTGGTCAGCGGAATCATCCGGAAGAAAGAGGGCCGGATTATTCTTGCCATAGGGCGGGACCGCGCTGACCGCAAGAAGATCTCAGCCCGGACCGCGCATCCGCGCGCGTCGGAAACAGGTTTCATCGTTCGGGAAAGGCTCAAGGAGGCGACCCTTCTGGAACTTATCCCCCAAACGGGCCGGACCCATCAGATCCGGGTTCACATGGCCCATCTCGGCCATCCCGTCCTTGGTGACAAGGTCTACGGGGGAAAACAGGCCGGAAAATGCGGGGTCCCCTGTGAACGGCAGATGCTCCATGCCGCTTTGCTTGGATTTGTTCATCCGGTCTCCCGGGAAGAGATGAACTTCTCCGCCCCCATCCCGCCCGACATGCAGTCCGTATTGGAAATGCTTCGGAGTCTCAAATGAGGTCCCGTGTTGAGATCGACAAAATCATGGTCATTTTGCAGGAGGAAGCCGGGCGACTGAAAGTGCCTGTCCTTGGCATCATTGCGGAAGAGACCCGGAACCCCTTCAAGGTTTTGATCTCCTGCCTGCTCAGCCTGCGCACGCGCGACGAAACAACGGCAACCGCTTCTGCACGACTGTATCTGTTGGCCGAGACCCCTTCTGCCATGATGAAACTCAGGCAGGAGAAAATTGAGAAGGCGATTTATCCCGTCTCTTTTTATCGAAACAAGTCGCGCCATATTCTCGCGATTTGCCAGATACTGGAGGATGAATACGGGGGAAAGGTTCCGGATCAGTTGGAAGCCCTGCTCAAGTTGCCGGGAGTGGGGAGAAAGACGGCCAACCTCGTCATCACCGTGGCCTTTAACAAAGCGGGAATTTGTGTGGATACCCATGTCCACCGCATCTCCAACCGGCTTGGATTTATCCGGACCTCAAGCCCGGAGGAGAGCGAAACGGCCTTAAGAGAGAAACTCCCCGGAAAATACTGGATTCACTACAACGACATCCTTGTCCCCTTTGGCCAGTATATCTGCACCCCGATCTCCCCCTTCTGCAGCCGCTGCGCCGTCAAGCCCTTCTGCTCGCAGAAGGGCTTGAAAAAACACAGGTGAAGGTTTATTCTTATTTCCAAATGGTTAAAGTGGGAAAGGGTGAAAGGGCTCAGATCGTTCATATTTTACCTCAGGGCAAGGCGCGAGGGGCGCAGAACCGGAGCGTAGTCTTATACGTGAGGATTCGAGCACCGCAGCAACACAGCCAAGGCGTGAAAGATGGGCGTACTGAGCCCTTACACAGAGGTGAGCCATTCCGGATGTTCGTCTGACTTACCACGAACAATATCAAAGAAGGCGGTCTGGAGTGCTAGCGTCACCGATCCCGGTTTTCCGGTTCCGATGGTTCGGCCATCGACCTCCCGGATGGGAGTAACTTCGGCTGCAGTACCGGTAAAAAAGGCCTCGTCGGCCAGGTAAAGATCGTCCCGTGTAAAGCGACCCTCCGTGATTTTTATATCCCGTTCCCGGGCCAGTTGGAGGATCGTCTCCCGTGTAATCCCCTCCAGAATGGACGAGGTCATCGGGGTGGTTCTCAAGGTGCCATTCTGGACAATAAAAATGTTTTCGCCGGGACCTTCCGTCACATAGCCGTCCGTATCCAGCAGGACGGCCTCATCAAACCCGGCCTCTTTTGCCTCTCGTTTTGCCAATTGAGAGTTGACATAGTAGCCGGTGACCTTTGCGCGTGTCAGGCTGATGTTGACATGGTGCCGAGTGAAAGAGGAAACGCTTACGCGAATACCCCGTTTGAGTCCTTCATCCCCCAGATAGGTTCCCCAGGGCCAGACGGCAATAGAGAGATGGATGGGTGCGTCTTTGGCGTAGAGGCCCATTTCCCCATATCCAATAAAGGCCAGCGGCCGGATATAGCCTTCCTCCAGGCGGTTCTTCCGAACCGTCTCGATCACCGCATCTTCAATCTCTTTTTGAGAAAAAGGGATTTTCATCTGGACAACATGGGCCGACCTTAAAAGACGTGCGGCATGTTCCTGCAAGCGAAAAATGGCGGTTCCTGCATCCCCTTTATAACACCGGATGCCTTCAAAGACCCCGAGGCCATAGTGCAGGGTGTGGGTCAAGACATGGACCTTTGCTTCTTCCCAGGGGACCAGCTTTCCATCCATCCAGATGGATGAGGTACTTTTAATCACACGGCTTCCTTTCGATATACTACGGTTCTGCGCATCTCGCGCCTTGCCCTGAAGCCATATTCGCACATGCTGAATAGGGTTACATCTATTTATTTTTTTCCGCGTTGGGTTTTTCTGAGGCTTCGTAACTGTTTCAAAAGCAGGACTGCTTTGGGTCCCCCTTTTCTGCCGGTCAAGAGCCAGTCGGTGCTGATCCGTCCCAGGGAGGCGACACGGACGAGAAGATCCGGGGAGGGAATCCGGCCTCGCTCATAGCGGCTGATATAGTTTTGTTTTTTTACTCCGAGGATTTTTGCAAATTCAGTCTGCGTTCGTTTCCCGCGTACAGCCCTGATCCGTTCACCCACTTTATCCGGGGATATTTTTTCCATCTCATTTCCTCCTCATGTCAGGCATCCTGGTTCTCTTGTGATTTCTTTTTCACTCTAGAAAGATCAACTATTCTCATAGAGTATATACTTCATATGCTTATTAAAGTATACTTGATGGCAAATTTGAATGTCAAGAGGGTCTGTCCTGCCGGAGGCTCGAAAAACTCACAAAGTCATCAGAATTGCGCGTGCCTTGCCGGGGAAAGAGCAGGAATGATATAATGCTCTTTTTTCAGGGTGAGACATGTCTTCCAGGCTCAGCAGGTTTTTGACCGTATCGGGATGGGTTCTCCTTTCGGTCGGGAGTATCCGTTTTTATCGGGTGCTTCGTTCCCACGCGGAAGATCCGAAGTTTGCCCCGCATTTGATGGTGACCCTCCTGTCATTGTGGATTGCGTCATCGATCCTTCGCGTGGGTCTGCGAAAGAAAGCGTTGAACAAAAGAGTCGCCATCACTTTGATCCGTTCTGGCTCCATCCTCCTGATGATCTGGAGTTACCGCTTTTATTTATCGTTGAACGCGAGTCCGGGAACCGGCACCGCGTTTCTCCTCTATCTCTCCCCCTTTTACATTGTTTTCGGATCGATCGTCATGTGTGCCGGACTGCGAATCAGCCGGACCCTTCGGAATCATACCGCCGAAACTGTCTCCTCCGTGAAGGAATCTCTGAGCGGAGATTTTAGCGAAGATCCCCTCGACGGTTCACAGACTTGACTCAGGGAACCTCTGATATTGGACCTTGGGACAGGATCTTCCCTTCCCGGCAATGAAGTGATAATATCCGGTGTAACGGTTTGTATCGATTAATTCCTGGAGGGTGTCAGCGTCATGGCAGTCCGGTTTAAAGATTATTATGAAGTTCTTGGTGTTTCACGGGATGCTTCGGAGAAAGAGATCAAGGAGGCCTTCCGAACGCTGGCCCGGCTTACCCATCCCGATCTCAACACCGGGAAGGGAAAGAAGGAGGCTGAAGCCCGGTTTAAAGAGATCAATGAGGCCTATGAAGTTCTGGGAAATGCCAAAAAAAGGGCTAAATACAATCGTCTGGGATCGCAATGGCGGGAGGGGATGCCCTTTCAATCCCGGGGCGGCGGTGCCGGGTCTTCCGGGCTTCATTTTGAAGGGGAGGGCCTCAGCGGTTTTTCGGATTTCTTTGAATCCATCTTCGGCGGAGAGTCGCATCCCTCTGCAAGGACGGCCGCCCGCCCGGTCCGGCGCGGCGAGAACATCGTATCGGATATGGCGTTGACGCTGGAAGAGGCCAATCATGGAACCCGGAAACACCATAAAACACAGAGACAGTTTCCCTGTCCTGACTGTGGTGGCCGGGGACATGAGGGAAGAACGGTCTGCAGGCGTTGTGCCGGCCGGGGGAACATCATTGGCGGAAAAGATCTCACCGTCACCATCCCGGAAGGGGTTCGGGCCGGGGACAAGATCCGGCTGGCCGGACAGGGAAATCCGGGGGAAGGCGGCGGGCCTCCGGGAGACCTTTTCATCCGGATCAAATACCGGCCCCACGCGGTTTTTACCGTTTCCGATGACCGCCTCGAAATGACGCTCGATGTAATGCCCTGGGAGGCCGCGCTGGGATCAAGTGTGAAGATTACGACATTGCATGGCGATGTGATCCTGAAGATCCCTCCGGGAAGCCAGGGGGGACAACCCTTCCGGTTGCGGGAAAAAGGCTTAAGTTCACGCACGGGAAAGAACGGGGATCTCCTGGTCCGCCTGCAGATTAAACTGCCGGAAAAGATCTCGGACGAGGCCAAGCCTCTTTACGATGAACTGGCGCGTCTCTCGAAGAAAGAAGGGTGACCCGAACCGTTACATGAGGTGGGATGTTGGGACGGCTTTCTAAACTCATCACAAAATGGCGGCGGGTTCGGATAACGACCTATATGATTATCTCTATGGTCCTCTTTTCCGCCCTGA
Source organism: Candidatus Manganitrophaceae bacterium (assembly GCA_012960925.1). Classification (NCBI taxonomy): domain Bacteria; kingdom Pseudomonadati; phylum Nitrospirota; class Nitrospiria; order Candidatus Troglogloeales; family Candidatus Manganitrophaceae; species Candidatus Manganitrophaceae bacterium. The sequence goes on along the minus strand of DUAG01000042.1, from coordinate 25,048 downwards.
TTATTGCAAACCTCTTCTTTTTGCGCCGGTTTTTTTAGGTGCCCCGACGTTTTGACAGAAGACCCCATCCCGAATCATCCCGCAGATTACTCCCAGTTCTCGACTGAGTGAACGATCCTCCAGAAGCGGCGGAATCCTGGAACGAAGTGTCCGGATCACTTCTGCGACGCCCCGGCCCGGTTTCAGGGGGGCGTGGAAGCCCACCCCTTCTGCCGCGGCGAAAAGCTCGATGGCCAGGATCCCTTCAACATTGGAGAGAATCTGGTTCAGCTTGAGGGCCGATCCCATCGCCATGCTGACATAGTCTTCCTGATTGACTGACGTTGGAATCGAATCGACCGAAGCGGGATGGGCCAGGAGCTTGCATTCCGAGGCCAGCGCCGCGGCGGCAACCTGGGGCATCATCAGGCCGGAGTGAAGTCCCGGATGCCGCGTCAGAAAGGGGGGGAGGTCGATGCAGTCCGGATCGATCAACTGCGCAATCCGCCGTTCAGAGATGACCCCCAGATGCGTCATTGCGATGGCCAGGAAGTCGAGGCCTAAGGCAATTGGATGGCCATGGAAGTTTCCTCCCGGGATAATCTGCCCTTCTTCCGGAAAGACAATCGGGTTGTCGGTCACGCTGTTCATCTCAATCGACAAGGTCTGCCGGACCGTATTGACGGCATCACGCACTGCGCCATGTACCTGAGGGATGCAGCGGATCGAGTAGGGGTCCTGTACCCGGCTGCACGCGATATGGGAGTCACGGATTTCGCTGTGCGCCAGAAGTCTTCGAATATTAGCCGCGACCTTTTTCTGTCCGGCATAGGGGCGTAGCGCCTGGATCTTCGGGTCAAAGGCCGTCGGTGTTCCCATCAAGGCCTCCAGCGACATGGCGCCGGCCACATCGGCGGTCTCCATCAGCCGCTCAGCGGATAAAAGCGAAAGAAGGCCAAGGCTCAACGCCCCCTGCGTCCCATTTACCAGGGAGATCCCCTCCTTTGCCTCCAGAACAAGGGGAGAGATCCCGGCCCGTCTCAAGGCCGTCTTTCCAGACAGGCGCTTCCCCTCAAAAAAGGCCTCCCCTTCCCCGATCAGGGGCAGGGCCAGGTGAGCCAGCGGAATAAGATCGCCGCACGCCCCGACCGATCCCCGGCTCGGGATAACCGGGTGAAGGGATTGGTTGAGCATCTGAATGAGACGCTCGACAATAACAGGGCGGACGCCGGAATAACCCTGTACCAGTACCTGGGCCCTCAGGAGCATCATTCCGCGTGTCTGTGCTACAGAAAGGAGAGGGCCGAATCCGCAGGCGTGGCTCCGAACCAGATTGACCTGGAGCTGTACGATTTCAGCTTCGGATATTCTCTGGTCGGCCAGCTTCCCGAATCCGGTGGTGACACCATAAACAACCTCATGACGGGCAAGCGTCTTCTCCACCACCCGGCGTGAGCGTTTCATCAATGAGACTGCGGGGCGGGCTAGGCGAAGGGGGCGGTGCTTGAAGACCACCTCGTAAAAATCGGAAAAGGATAAAGGGTTTCCTGAAAGAACAAGATATTTCATCATTGGCATCCCGGACAGGCGCGGTCGTTACGGTATTTATTGTGGGCAGAAAAATTATAAGAGAATCAAGCCGGGATTGCAATGAAGGGTATTGCTCTTGCGCGGTGCGGTTCTCGCGCTTGACAGGTCTTTCTGAACCAAGTACTCTCAACCCGACACGATGTCGTGTCCGACGATGACGTCCCATTCCCTGTAAATATGAAGATGGATCATGGCTGCAAGATCTATCCTCAAGGGTGGGGCGTTTTTTTTATTCTGAGAGAGGGCGATGCCGATGGATAAAGCGGGTCTGGATGATCTGGTCGGTTCCAGTCCGGTTATGAAGGCGGTTTTGGAAGAGATCGCCCAAGTGGCGCCCAGCAAGGCGACGGTTCTCTTGCGGGGAGAAAGCGGCACGGGGAAGGAACGCATCGCAAAGCTGATTCATCAGAGCAGTCCACGTGCGGACAAGCCCTTTATCCGGGTCAGTTGCGCGGCGCTCTCTGAAACCCTGATCGAGAGCGAACTTTTCGGTCATGAAAAGGGGGCCTTTACCGGCGCGGTCCAGAAAAGGAAGGGACGCTTCGAGCTGGCTGACAGGGGGACCATCTTTCTTGATGAGATCGGCGATCTTCCGCCCTCGGTTCAGGTGAAGCTGCTTCGTGTCCTTCAGGAGATGGAGTTCGAGCGTGTCGGCGGCATCGAGAACGTGAAGGTTGATGTTCGAACCATCGCCGCCACGCACCGGGATCTGGAGATGGCTGTGATGGAAGGAACCTTCCGGCAGGATCTCTATTATCGGCTCAATGTCGTACCGGTTCAGCTTCCGCCGCTTCGCGAGAGAAGAGAGGATATCCCGCTACTGATTGAACATTTTCTCGATAAATTCAACGAGGAAAACAACAAGAAGGTTCAACTGAAGGCGGAACTGATCCGCCTTCTGACCCGGTATGACTGGCCGGGGAATGTCAGGGAGCTGGAAAACAGTGTCGAGCGGCTCGTTGTTCTCGCCAGAGAGGACTGGGTCTCCCTCAAGACCATTCCGACGGCCATTGCCACCTACTTTAATGATATTCGTCAGGTCACTCCTGCAACGTGGAGGACGGGACGGCTGGCGCGTTCCGTCCGGGAGAACCCCTCACTGTCTGAATCCCTGGAGGGGATGGAAAGAGAGGCCCTCAAAAATGCCCTGGAGCGATGCGGCTGGGTTCAGGCCAGGGCGGCCCGTTATCTTGGGATCACCCCACGGCAGGTGGCCTATAAAGTCAGGAAATACAAACTTGTTTCGGACGATATTTTTTAGTCATTTATCGTCTATAGGGCGACAGGATATCCCAAAAGTGGTAAAAAGACCCGAAATAGCTTGACAAACTGCCATGGATCGGGTACAAAATTTTACGTTTGATATGCTAAGCACAGGTATTTCATATTGAAAGCACTCATTATTGCTCCAGGGGGACGGGATTAGAATCAGTTAGGAGAGGTGCCACGTGAAGGGGTCCCCCTTATCCCGTGGCGGTATATTTGTAAAACACCGTTTGTTTAAGACCTCAACTTTTTATGTGTTACCTAGTGAGGAAGACAGACACATCAGCCGGTTCTAGTTTGATCGGGGACCGATTTCAACGCAACGTGAATTTAGGGGGGAATACGAATGAAGATGAAGTCTCTCGTTTTTAGCTTGTTTATCGCAGGTTCTATGCTTTTTAGCGGCATAGGGGTTGCGCAGGCCGATGACCTGAAGGTCAGTGGTTTTGGTTCTGTGACCTTAACCTTACAGGATGACGCCAATGACCCAAGTATAGCGAATAATACCGGTTGTGCAGATCTAATCGGAACGCTCAATGCCACCAACTGTACCGAATTGCAAACCGGTTTAGAGGCCGAGGTCGACTTCGAGAAGACCACCGGCGGTGTCACGTTCAGACTGGATCTCGATATTCATGACGACACGGACCTTGTCGAAATTGAGCAAGCCAAGTTCTCCTATGGTGTCTTTGAGAACGCAGGATTGGGACTTACATTTACGGGTGGACGGTTCAACTCGCCAATCGGTTTTGAAGCCCAGGATGCCCCGGACATGCTTCAGACGACCAATGGTCAGCTCTTCGGCCTGGTCCCTTCCAACCTGACCGGATTTCAACTCTCAGGCGAATCGGGCATAGCCAGTGGAAGTGTCATTTTTGCCAATGACTGGAATAACGATCCCCAAGGTGGTGCAGGTTCGTTCGCCGAGGAGAACAGCATCGGTTTTACCCTTGCGGTCAACCCGATGCCAACGGCAAATCTGTCCATCGGCTGGTTGGACTCCGCAGCGACAAACGCTGCTCCTGGTCCCTCCGCACCGGTGGGCAATGAGGCCCTTCTTGATATCGTTCTCTCCGGAACGGTCGCGGCCACACCGGACATTGAACTCCTCTATGCCCTGGAAATTTTTTCAGATGATGCGCGTGATGGTATGGGACTCACACTCCATGCCACCCGCGGCCATCATAGCCTGACCGTCCGCTACGACACCGTCGAAACGCAGCGGGCAAAGGCCGGTGTTGGAACTAACGAAGTAACCGGTGGTACCGCAGCAGGGGATCCAGAAACAACGAGCCTGACCATCGCGCTTTTGTGCGAAATGCGGGAAGGCATCGCGACGGTCCTCGAGTACAGAACCAATGACAACGATTTTACAGTAACGGGTAGACCGGACAACGATACCCTGCTGCTTGAGTTTGTCGCAACATTCTAGACCCCTTGTATCTTAAGGGTTAGCTGTCTCTAAAGCGGCCCGCCGCCATCGGCGGGCCGCTTTAGTTTGTATTATTTAAAAAACACTCAATGAGGAGTACAAAGTATATGCTCGATGACGAGTATCCAATTAGGTTGATACAAAAAGAAAAAACACCTATTAGATACTTAGGAGAAAAAAATGAAACGTCTTCGAAATTTGAGCTTTTTTGGACTTCTCATCGCTTTGATTCTCGCCTCTGCCCTCCCGCTCTGGGCACAAGATAAACCTCCAACCGCCTCAGATGTACAGACCAATGCCAATTTTGTCTGGACACTCATTGCCGCCTTTCTTGTCTTTTTTATGCAGGCCGGTTTTGCCGTAGTCGAGGCCGGGTTCACCCGCGCAAAAAACTGTGTCAATATCCTGATGAAGAATCTTTTTGATTTTTCTTTTGGCAGCCTGGCCTTCTGGGCTCTTGGTTTCGGGTTGATGTTCGGGACGTCTGCCGGTGGTTTCATCGGCACCGACGGATTTTTTCTGACTGATCCCGGAAACCACGGGGATTGGCTCTACGCCTTCTGGATGTTCCAGTGTGTCTTTGCCGCGACGGCCGCCACGATTGTCTCGGGTGCAATGGCGGAGCGGACCAAGTTTTCTTCGTATATCATCACCAGCGCAGTGGTCTGCGCAGTCATCTATCCGGTTTTTGGAAGTTGGGCCTGGGGCAGCCTTCTCAATGGGAGCGGCTGGCTTGAAGGACTGGGCTTTATCGACTTTGCGGGATCGACGGTGGTTCATTCGGTGGGCGGCTGGGTTGGCCTGGCGGGTGCCATCGTTCTCGGGCCGCGCATCGGAAAGTACGGCAAGAATGGAAAAGCACGGGCGATTCCAGGACACAGCATGCCCCTGGCCGCCCTGGGGGTCTTCATCCTCTGGTTTGGATGGTTCGGATTTAATCCGGGGAGCACGACAACGGCTACAACGGACATCGCGCGGATTGCCGTCAACACTAATCTGGCCGCGGCTGCGGGTTCGATTGCCGCGATGTTCCTGACCTGGAAGGTCTATGGAAAACCCGATCTGGGGATGGCCTTAAACGGCGCCCTGGCCGGGCTGGTGGCCATTACGGCGGGTTGCTACAATGTTTCACCGTTAAGCGCCGTGATTATCGGACTCCTGGGTGGCCTTCTCGTGGTCTTCTCCGTCGGCTTACTTGACAAGCTTAAGATTGATGACCCGGTGGGTGCCGTTTCTGTTCACGGGGTCTGCGGCGCGTGGGGAACCCTGGCTGCGGGCCTTTTCAATGAAGGCGGATTCAGCATGAGTATCATCTGGGTTCAGCTTGTGGGAATCGCGGCGGCCTTTATCTGGGCTTTTGGAACCAGCTTTATTCTTTTTAAAGTCATCAAGGCGACGGTGGGTCTTCGGGTGACAGAGGAAGAGGAATTGGCCGGTCTGGATATTCTCGAACATGGGAATGCCGCCTATCCCGAATTTGCGATCAGTACGATCCCGGCGTCAACCCCGAGAAGGGAAGGGTAGGATGATCCAGATCAGCGAGGAAGCATGCGTTAACGCGACAGGGTAAAGGAGGAAGATCATGAAAAAAGTAGAGGCAATCATTAAGCCGTTTAAACTGGAAGAGGTAAAAAAGGCCCTGGCCGATATCGGGATCGTCGGAATGACGGTGACCGAAGTGAAGGGTTTTGGGCGGCAGAAGGGCCACACGGAGCAATACCGCGGAGCCGAATACGCGATTGAATTTGTCCCCAAGATCCGGATGGAGATCGCGATCGCCGACAATGATGTGGAAAAGGTTGTCGCGGCAATCATGACGGCGGCGAAGACAGGGTCGATCGGTGACGGGAAGATCTTTGTCTACCCGCTTAACGAAGTGTACCGGATTCGAACCGGGGAGATGGGCGAAGGCGCCCTGTAATACGAATGGTTTTGGAAAGCGTGATATGAGGGAGGTCCCGTTGAAAGACGGGGTCTCCCCTTCCCTCCTTAGGCGACTTGACGATTTAAAACCAGATCCAATCGCCGATCCTGGTTCATTGACAAATCAGGCATAATTAGTATATTTATAATATTGATCTGATAACCTCCTTATATTTACGAGACCGGCTTCACACGCGCATGGCGCTCCTTCAAAGCAGAGTATCCTTGTCCATCGCGCAGTCCTGTCTTGAGGATCCCTTCTCCAGCGGCAACAGGATAGATGCCACATAGGTCTGTATCCGTGCGCCTTCCCCTTCGAGGAGACTTGCGCCGCTAATTCAGTCCGGATTTAAGTTTCAGGATCAACTACCGATAAGGGTCTCAGGAGACAGTCGGAGAAATAAAAGATATGCTGCGGTAATGGCCGATAGGCTCATTTCCCTAATTATACTGGTTTAAATAGCCGGGCTGATCGCCTCGAATTACCTGAGAACTCGGCTCTTTTTCTGTTCCTCGCGGCGATTCTATTTCTCCGACAGGCTCCAAGGCCAATTACGAATCAGGGAGTGAAATGGATATTGAATCGATCAGACCCGTATTGGTGCTGCTTGTATCTCTGGTCGGTGCCGTTCTGATTCTTGTTTTCCGCAAAGACCCCAATGTCAGAGAGGGCTGCTCTCTCACGGCGGCCGTTCTCAAATGTCTGCTCGTGGTTAGCATGGTCCCGGCGGTTCTTGCCGGGAAAACCTATACCTTTACCGTCCTGACCTTCCTGCCCGGGGTGTCACTGTCTTTACGGGTCGATGCCCTGGGGCTTATTTTTGCCCTGACGGCTTCCGCACTGTGGATATTAAACACCATTTATTCCATCGGCTATATGCGCGCCCACCACGAGCGCAAGCAGACCCGTTTCTACACCTGCTTTGCCCTTACCCTCTCCGCGACGATGGGGGTGGCTTTTTCCGCCAACCTGGTTACGATGTATCTTTTTTACGAAATTTTAACCTTTGTGACTTATCCCCTGGTGGCGCACAATGAGACGAAGGTTGCCTACACGGGCGCGAACAAGTATTTCTTCTACCTCCTTGGGACCTCAACGGCCTTCCTCTTGCCGGCGATCATACTGACTTACAGTCTCTCCGGCAACGGGGATTTTAATCCGGCCGGGATTTTTCCGGCGGAAACCAATGCCCTTCTCCTGACCTTCATGTTCTTTCTCTTTTTGTTCGGTATCGGGAAGGCCGCGGTCATGCCTGTTCATGCCTGGCTTCCTGCCGCCATGGTCGCACCCACCCCGGTGAGTGCGCTCCTTCATGCGGTTGCCGTCGTGAATACCGGAGTTTTCTGTGTGCTTCGGGTTATGTTTCATGTCTTCGGCGTGGATTTAATGAGGGCTTTAAATCTGGGGGTTTTCGTGGCGGGATTGGCCTCTGTGACGATACTGACGGCCTCGTGTATCGCACTCACCCGGAATAACCTGAAAGAACGCCTCGCTTTCTCAACCATCAGTCAGTTGTCCTATATTGTCCTGGGTGGAGCGCTTCTTACTTCGAGCGGAATGGCTGGCGGGGTTTTGCACATTGCAAACCATGCCTTTGCGAAGATTACCCTCTTTTTTTGTGCCGGGGCAATTTATGTGGCCACGAATAAAACCCAGATCTCGGAATTGGACGGCATCGGACGGAAGATGCCCTGGACCATGACAGCCTTTGCCATCGGGACACTGACCATGATCGGTATTCCCCCCTCCGGCGGGTTCGTCAGTAAGTGGTATCTGGCCATCGGATCCGTTGAGGCAGACAAACTGGTCATCCTCTTCGTTCTTTTCTCGAGCACACTCCTGAATGCGGCCTATTTTGTTCCAATCGTCTACAGGGCTTTCTTCAAAGCCCCTTCAGGAGAAGAGGTCCACGGCGTCACCCATGGACTTGCCTTTGCGGCCGCCGGAGATAAAGATGGCGGTGGAGGAAGTACGCAAAGTACTCAAGAGGCCTCTTATTTCATCATCGTTCCGCTGATGATGACGGCCATTATCTCACTGATCCTCGGGATGTTTCCGGACATCCTCCTGGGATTGGTTCGACAGGTGACAGGATGAGTAGCGAAAAAAAGGAAACAAAACAAGTTTATAAGACGAAGCGGGTAAAGGTTCTGGGTACGATTCTGGCACTATTGATGATCCTGGATTGGTTTGCGCCGAGACACCATGCACACTTTTTCTGGGATTCCATCCCGGGTTTTTCAGCGGTATTCGGTTTCATTGCCTGTACGATCCTGGTCTTTTTCTCCAAGGGGATCGGGCATGCCTTCTTGATGAAGCGGGAGGACTACTACGATGATTGAGTGGATACATCCCGCACTCATCTTTTTTGCAGCGGCGGCTATTCTGCCTTTTGTGAAGGGAAAATGGAAGTCGATCCTCCTGATCGGATTCCCAGCCCTTGCCTTCTTTTCTCTGATGTTCTTCCCTGATGGAAGTTACGGGGTCTTTACAATTGGTGGGTTCGAGGTCGTCTTTGGCCGGGTTGATAAGCTCAGCCGGGTCTTTGCCTATGTCTTTACCCTCATGGGGAGCGTCGGCATGGTCTACGCCCTTCATGTGAAACAAAAAGGCCAGCACATGGCCTCCCTGATTTACGGCGGTGGCGCACTCGGATCGGTCTTTTCCGGAGATCTCTTATCCCTCTTTGTCTTTTGGGAGATCATGGCCTTCTCCTCTGTCTTCCTGGTCTGGTACGGCGGGGCAAAATCATGGACACCCGGCTTACGCTACCTCCTGATCCATACCTTCGGCGGGGTCTGTCTCCTGGGAGGGATCGTTATTTTTGCAGGTCAGACCGGGAGCATTGCATTTAATGCCATTCCGGCCTCCGGTCTGGGCGGCTGGTTCATCCTGATTGGTTTTCTGATTAATGCCGGTGCGCCTCCTCTGCACGCCTGGCTACCCGATGCCTATCCGGAAGGGAGTATAACCGGGACGATCTTCCTTTCTTCTTTCACCACCAAGACCGCCGTGTATGTCCTGGCACGGGGTTTTGCCGGGACCGAGGTGCTCATGTGGGTGGGGGTGATCATGGCCCTCTACGGGGTGGTTTATGCCATGTTGGAAAATAATGTCCGGAGGCTGCTCGCCTACCACATCATCAGTCAGGTCGGCTTCATGGTGGCTGGGATTGGCGTCGGCACCGAGCTTGCGATCAACGGAGCGGTGGCCCATGCCTTTGCTCACATCCTCTATAAAGCCCTCTTGATGATGGGAATGGGTTCCGTGATCTTCATGACGGGTAGGAGAAAGGGGACGGAGTTGGGAGGACTCTACCGGACGATGCCCCTGACTTTCGGCCTCTTTATGATTGGCGGTTTCTCCATCTCGGGGGTCCCATTCCTCTCCGGATTTATCAGCAAATCAATGGTCATCTCGGGAGCGGCCGCCGCGCATTACCCCTTTGTGGTTCTCCTGTTGACCCTGGCGGCCGCAGGGACCTTCCTTTCAACGACCCTGAAGCTGCCCTATGCCGTTTTTATGGGGGAAGACAGAGGAATCAAGGCTGATGACCCCCCCGGAAACATGCTTCTCGGCATGGGCCTGGCCGCGTTTATCTGCATCCTCTTGGGGGTGTTTCCGAACCTCCTTTATCAACTCCTTCCTTTTTCAGTCGATTATCATCCCTACACGGCGGAGCATCTGGTGGGATCGTTCCAGCTCCTGCTCGCGACTTTGCTGGGGTTTATCCTCTTTCTGTACAAGCTTCATCCGGAAAACACGATCAGTGTTGATACTGATTGGGTATATCGAAGGGGGGTCGCGTATTTTCGGCGACTTCCAAACCCGTTTCAGGGCATCAAGGTGGTCCAATACCGGGACATATTACAAGGCCTCACAGAGTTCTCTCAGCACGTTGCCCGGCGTTTTCAAAGCGGTTATTTAAAACACTATCTGGTGATGATCATCTCGTTTGTTATGTTATCCACCTTGTTGTTTTCCTTGTTTAAGGGCTGGGCCTTAAGTCTCGACTCCCTGATGCAAACCGATCTTACTCTGGCGCAACTCTTGATTTTTGTGTTGATCATCAGCAGCACCCTGTCCACGGTTTTCTTTAAGAATCGTATTTCAGCCGTTCTCTCCCTGGGGATGACGGGATTTTTTGTCGCCTTTTTCTATGTCCTGATGGGGGCCCCGGATCTGGCACTCACGCAATATCTCGTCGAGGCGATCTCCGTGATTTTAATCTTGCTCGCCTTTTATTTTCTGCCGGCCTACTTTGAAGAAAAGACGGCATCGGCGGCGAAGATCACTGATATCGCAGTCTCGTTGTTGGTCGGTATCGTGATGACCTTCTATATGCTGATGGTGATGGACAGTCATCTCACGGAATCGATTGCGAGCTATTATCTGGAGATGAGTGAGAAACTGGCGGGGGGCCGGAATGTGGTGAATGTGGTGATCGTCGATTTCAGAGGCTTTGACACCATGTTTGAAATTGCTGTTTTTTCCATCGCGGCCCTGGGAATTTTCGGAATGCTGAAACTGAACAAGAAGAAAATGTCGATTCAGAAGAAAGGGGCTTCCAACGGGAGTCTGAAACTGGAAAAGAGTGGAGAATCTGTTCAACAGGAGGTGGCTTCGAAATGACCTCGCTTATTTTTAAATCGATTACGAAGATGGTCTCTCCTATTTTGATGATTTTTTCCATTTATCTGCTCTTGAGGGGACACCAAATGCCGGGGGGAGGCTTCATCGCCGGCTTGATGACCTCGGCCGGCCTGGTCTTGATTTATCTTGCCTATGGCTGTGACTGTTTTGACTGGCACAAGAGGAGCCGATTTTTTTACTATCTCTTTTCTGCAGGGCTGGCGCTCTCTTTTATCACAGGGATCGCCGGGCTTTTTCTGGGCGGCTATTTCTTAAAAAGCGGGGTGGCCCATGTGGAGATGCCGTTTATTCATGAAAGCTGGGAATTCGCCTCTGCGGGGATATTTGACATCGGAGTTTATCTAGTCGTCTGCGGTGTATGTGTTTCGCTCATGACCTTATTGGGAGAAGAGGAATGAAGGTGTTGCTGCCCTTGGTTGTTGGTGTTTTGTTTGGTGCCGGGACCTATCTTATGCTGAAAAAGAATATCCTCAAGCTCGTCCTTGGCCTGGGCCTGATCTCTCACGGGGCAAATGTGCTCTTGATTAGTTCGGGTTGGATCGGGACTGGACAAGTTCCGATTCTGGGCCAGGATGGGACGGAAGGCTTTGTGGATCCGGTTCCCCAGGCACTGGTTTTAACGGCTATCGTCATCGGTTTTGCTGCACTGGCCTTTTTACTGGTGTTGTCCATCCGGGTCTATCGGGATTTAAAAACAGCCGATATCTCAGAAATAAGGGGGCAACGCGGATGACACACTTATTGGTCTTGCCCATCCTCATCCCGTTGGGAACGGGCATTCTTCTTCTGCTCCTCCGCGTGAACCCATTGGGACGGCGTGTCGTCATCGGGTTCTCCGGTCTGTCGATCCTTGTGACGGATATTGTTCTACTCACATCCATCTATCAGAACGGCATTCACTCCTATCGAGTGGGTGGTTGGTCCGCCCCTTTCGGCATTGTCATGGTAGGCGATTTGCTGAGCGGGATCATGCTGATGTTGGCCTCTGTCATTGCGCTCTCTGCCCTGTCCTATTCCTTTGGCTACTTAAAAACAGATGCGCAACAAGCCCTGTTCCATCCCCTCTTTTTCTTTTTGTGGACCGGGACGAACGGCGCCTTTCTCACCGGGGATATCTTCAATCTTTTTGTCATGTTTGAAGTGATGCTGATGTCCATTTATGCCCTTCTGGTCATGCTCGGAGAGAAAAAACAAATCGAAGCTGGTTTCAAACTGGTTACCATGGGTCTTTTTACCTCCGCCTTGTTTTTGGCCGCCGCGGGCGGGATTTACGCTTTTGCGGGTACCCTTAACATGGCAGATCTGGCGCTTAAAATAAAACCCCATGTGGACCATCCCCTCGTCAGTGCGATTGCGATGTTGTTCATCGGTGTTTTCGGCCTGAAAGCCGCCATGATGCCCTTTCATTTCTGGCTGCCGGATGTCCACTCTGCCGCACCGACCCCCATCAGCGCGATGCTTTCGGGGATACTGATCAAGGTGGGGGTCTATGCCATCATCCGGGTATTCTGCCTGATTTTTGTCGACCTGCAGGGCTATTTTCAGGGTTTCATTCTAACGATGGCCTGTATCACAATGTTTGTCGGTGCCCTGGGCGCGGTGGCCCAAACCGATCTCAAGCGTCTTCTGGCCTACAGCAGTATCAGTCAAATTGGCTACATCCTCATGGGGGTCGGATTTTTTACGGTGGGGGGCATGAGTGCCGCGCTCTTTTATATCATCAGCCACGGCGTGATCAAGTCCTCCCTTTTTCTTGCGGCCGGGATTCTTAAAAAGATGCGTGGAAGTACGGAGATGTCTGACCATGGAGATATGATTAATACCTCTCCGGCCTTTACGATCATATTTTTTATCGGCGTCATTTCTCTTGGGGGTATTCCGCCTTCCGGCGGTTTCTTCATGAAGTTTCAACTCATCAAGGCAGGACTCGACGGCGCTTTCTACATTCCCGTCATTGTTGCGTTCATCGTGAGTCTCATGACCTTATTTTATCTCTTCCGGTCATGGCAAAAGATTTGCCTTTCCGGTCCTCCGCAGGGAAGTCCCCTCGCGACACCCTCGGTCAAACTGCTCATTCCCGTCGGAATTCTGGCTATGCTTTGTCTGGCACTGGGCCTTGCGGCGTCTCCGGTGAGCGCGTTGACCCAGGCAGCGGCGGAGCAACTGTTTTCACCGGAGCTCTATATCCGTGCGGTCATGGGGTCGATGTAATGCGAAAACATCTTTTTCTCAATATATTGCTCGCGTTCATCTGGTGTCTGCTTCAGGAAAACCTGAAGCTACATGAGTTTTTGATTGGTGCCCTCTTGGGCTATGGGGTTATCCGCCTCCTGAAACCGGTCCTGGAGGATGGAAATGCGGCGGGGCGAGTGCCGAAGCCTTTCCTTGGATTGAAAGGGTATTTCAGGATTTTTCTCCATACGCTCCGTTACATCTTTGTCTTTTTATACGAGGTGATCAAGGCAAACCTTCAGGTGGTCAAGATTGTGCTTTCTCCTAAGCTCAATATCACACCGGGCATTATTGCCTACAAGATGGATGTTGAATCGGATGCGGGCATTACGCTTCTGGCCAATTCGATTACCTTAACGCCGGGAACCTTGACCGTGGATCTGTCGAAAGATAAAAAGACATTGTATATTCATGCCCTCCACATTGAGGATGCGCGTGTGCTGGAGCTTTCGATCAAAAATTCGCTGGAACGTTATTCCAAGGAGGTCCTGGGATGATTGATCTCTACGCAACGATTGCCTTTGTGGTTTTGGCCCTCTCCCTGGCTTCTTGTTTTTATCGATTACTGGTCGGTCCCAGCCTGTGCGATCGTGTTGTGGCCATAGACACGATCACCACGATTATTATTGCCATGATCGCGGTCTACTGTATTAAAGAAGGGAACGCCATATTCTATGACGCCATCCTGGTTTTGTCGATTTTAGGTTTTGTCGGTACCGTATCGATGGCCAGATTTTTAGCAAAAGGGAGGAAAATATTTGAGCAGTGAAATCCTTGTTCCGATCTTTTTAGGTTTGGGTCTGTTCTTTATCGGGGTGGGTTGTCTGGGTCTGTACCGCATGCCGGATATTTTCTGCCGGATGCATGCCACGAGCAAAGCCACGACCCTGGGCCTGGTGTTCATCCTGATGGCGACTTTCGTTCATCTGGGTTTTGCTTCTGTGGGCCTGAAGGCGGTCCTTGCCATTATTTTTGCCTTTCTCACGGCCCCGGTCGGCGCCCACCTGATCTCAAGAGCGGCCTACCAACGCGGTGCCAAGCTGCATGACCGCACGATTGCAGACGAACTGCGTGCCCTCTATCCCGAGAATGTGCAGAATGGACAACTGAAAGATTTGGATTAAGATAGGGTGCAGGGGGCGGGAAAGTTAAAAGATATTAGAATCCTTTACCCTGGTTGTACCCTGACAACTGCCCCCGTTGTCCTCTGTTTTTCTAGCCCCCAGTACCCTGCACCCTTTTTCCCTTTCTTCTTGACAGTTGCAGGGCGATTCGCTACTCTCCTCGATAGATTCGCTATGACAATAACCATCGCATCAGATCACGCCGGTTTTGAATTTAAACGCCTTATTCTTGGTTTCCTTTCTGAAAAAGACATTGAATATGTTGACTTTGGGACCAATAATAATGATTCGGTCGATTACCCTGACTACGCCATTAAGGTGGCAGAATCGGTTTCAAAAGGGGAAATGGACCGCGGCATTCTGATCTGCGGTACGGGGATTGGGATGTCGATCGTCGCGAACAAGTTTCATGGTGTCCGTGCCGCCCTCTGCCACAATGCCGAGACAGCCGAGGCAAGCCGGCGGCATAATGATGCCAATATTCTCGTTCTGGGAGGCCGTATTCTCGACGAGAAGGCGGCCCTTTCAATCGTAGAGATCTGGCTTGAAACAGAGTTTGACGGCGGACGCCACCAGAAACGCCTTCAAAAGATTAAAGAGATTGAAAACCCTGCGGTAGAGTGAGCATTTATATGAAAAAAGATGAAGCATATTGTCTGAATGCAGTTGATCCGGAAGTTGAAGCGGCCATTGTCCACGAATGCGAACGGGAAGAGGATAAGATTGTCCTGATTGCGTCTGAGAATGTGGTGAGCCGGGCGGTTCTAGAGGCCCAGGGCTCACTCTTAACCAATAAGTACGCCGAAGGCTATCCCGGTCGCCGATACTATGGCGGATGCCAGTTTGTCGATGTGATTGAGTCTCTGGCGGTTGAACGGGCCAAGGCGCTTTTTGGTGCCGAGCATGTCAACGTGCAGCCTCATTCCGGTTCCCAGGCCAACATGGCCGTTTACTTTGCAATGCTTGAACCGGGAGATACCATTCTGGGAATGAGCCTGGCGCATGGCGGACACCTGACCCACGGTCATCCTGTCAACTTTTCCGGAAAACTTTATCGTATTGTTTCCTACGGGGTCCAGAAGGAGACAGGACGGATTGATTATGAGGAAGTCTCGAAGATCGCAGAGGCCGAGCGGCCCAGGATGATTATTGCAGGGGCATCGGCCTACTCGCGTCGGATTGATTTCGAGAAATTTCGGGAAATTGCCGATGCCGTCGGTGCATATCTTATGGTGGACATGGCCCATATTGCCGGTCTTGTGGCAGCCAAGGTGCATCCTTCCCCTGTTCCCTACGCCGACTTTGTTACGACCACCACCCATAAAACACTTCGGGGGCCGCGCGGTGGAATGATCCTTTGTAAAGAGACTTTTGCCAAGGCGATTAACAAAACAATTTTTCCGGGCATCCAGGGAGGACCGCTCATGCACGTCATCGCGGCCAAGGCGGTCGCTTTAAAGGAGGCCCTGACAGAAGAGTTTGTCACCTACCAGCGACAGGTTCTCGCCAACGCGGCGGCCCTGGCAAAGGAATTGGTCTCCAAAGGATATCAAATCATTTCCGGGGGAACCGATACCCATCTGATGCTTGTGGATCTCTGCGGTCATGAGATTACGGGAAAAGAGGCG
This sequence comes from Candidatus Manganitrophaceae bacterium, assembly GCA_012960925.1. Lineage (NCBI taxonomy): Bacteria > Pseudomonadati > Nitrospirota > Nitrospiria > Candidatus Troglogloeales > Candidatus Manganitrophaceae > Candidatus Manganitrophaceae bacterium. The sequence continues at coordinate 9,220 of DUAG01000042.1, read as the reverse complement.
GAGGAGGCACTTGACCTGGCGGGGATCACCGTCAACAAGAACGCCATCCCTTTTGATCAACGGCCTCCGTCTCAGGCGAGCGGGATCCGCCTTGGGACCCCCATTGTATCGACGCGGGGAATGGGCGAGAAAGAAATGGGAGAGATTACCGTCTTGATCGACACCGCGCTTCGACAGCGGAAGGATCCGGCAGCATTGGAAGTGGTCCGAAAAAAGAGTCAAGCGCTCTGCCACCGGTTCCCTCTGGGGACTTAATTTTCTTGGAGGCCACTCTTGCATTGCCCATTTTGTAATCAAGTTGAAGACAAGGTAGTCGATTCCCGCCTCAGCAGAGAGGGAGAAGTCATTCGCCGCCGCCGGGAGTGCCTCGGCTGCCATCGCAGATTCACGACCTATGAACGGGTTGAAGAGTCTCTTCCCATGATCATCAAGAAAGATGGGCGTCGGGAAACATTTGATCGTCAGAAGGTCTTCTCAGGCCTCAAGCGGGCCTGTGAAAAGCGCCCGATCAGTGTCGATTATCTCGAGTCGGTTGTCCGAAAGATTGAGAAAAACGTTCAGGACCGGGGAGAAAGCGAGGTCGAAAGCCGTATCGTCGGAGAAGAGGTGATGCGACAACTTCACGCAATGGATCAGGTGGCCTATGTTCGTTTTGCTTCCGTCTACCGGGAATTCAAAGACGTTAATCAATTCATGTCCGAGCTGAAGTCTCTCTTGAGCGAATCGGGTTCAGGGACCGGAAGCCCCACTTCTCCATAACGGGGTGCAGTAAGGTCAAAAATTTAAAATCTTTTGACTTTCCTGCACCCTGACAACTGCACCCTAATCCTTATCTTTCTCCAGCCCCCTGCTGCACCCAATTCTTATCCCAACATCGGCGCGATGACAAGGCTGACGATGGCCATGACATTGATGAGAATGTTCATGGAGGGACCCGAGGTGTCCTTGAAAGGATCCCCCACGGTATCGCCCACGACGACCGCCTTATGGACATCCGAACCTTTCCCGCCTAAGTTACCTTTCTCGACGTACTTCTTAGCATTATCCCAGGCGCCGCCGGCATTGGCCATGGTCAGGGCCAGGAGCACACAGGCGAGCAGGGCCCCTGCCAGCATGCCTCCCAGGGCCGCCGGTCCAAGACCAAAGCCCACCACCACGGGGGCAGAGACCGCCAGGATGCCGGGCGCGATCATGCGCTTCAGCGCGGCCTGGGTGGCGATATCGACGCAGCGGTCGGTGTCGGGTTCAGCATTTCCTTCAAGCAGGCCCGGGATTTCCTTGAACTGACGGCGGATCTCCTTGATCATGTCAAAGGCTGCGTCTCCGACCGCCTTCATAGTCATGCTGGAGACCAGGAAGGGGATAATTCCGCCGAGGAACATCCCCGCCAGCACAATCGGATCGCTGATCTCAAGCCGAAAATCCGGTACATGGTGCGATACTTCTTCAATGAATGCGGAGATGATGGCCAGTGCCGCGAGCGCAGCGGCCCCGATAGCAAAACCCTTTCCGATGGCCGCTGTGGTATTTCCGAGTTCATCCAGGGAATCCGTGATCTTGCGGGTATCCTCTCCGAGCCCTGCCATTTCGGCAATGCCGCCGGCGTTGTCCGCCACCGGTCCGTAAGCGTCTATCGCCATGGTGATTCCGACCGTCCCCAGCATGCCGACGGCGGCGATACCGACCCCGTAGAGGCTGGCAATACTGCTGGACACGACGATGATCACACAGATCATCAGGACGGGGACGACGACGGATTCCATCCCCAGGGCAAGACCGCTGATCAGTACCGTTGCCGCACCTGTCTCTCCACACTTGGCGACCTTTTCCACCGGTCCCCCGGCAGTGTAGTACTCTGTGACCAGGCCAATAACAATGCCGCCAACAGCGCCGACTAGAACAGCCACCCAGACCCAGATACTGATGCCAAAATACATGATGACGCCCAACGCGGCCAGCATGAAGAGTAGGGAGGCCCCAATGGTTCCGGTGCGCAAGGCCACTTCAGGAGACTTGGCCGAGGCCTGCTGGACAAGAATGATGCCGATGACGGAGCAGAGAAGACCTACAGAGGCCAGGGCCAGGGGGAGGAACATGAGGTTGCCCTTGTCCCCACCCGCCAGAGACTGGATCACCTCTTTGGGTAAGGTCGAGGCAATCGCGATCGTGGCAATCATGGCCCCGCAATAAGATTCGAAAATATCCGAGCCCATGCCGGCCACGTCTCCGACGTTGTCCCCGACGTTGTCGGCAATGACGCCCGGATTGCGCGGATCATCTTCGGGGATACCGGCCTCCAGCTTCCCCACAAGGTCGGCGCCGACATCGGCGCTCTTGGTGAAGATCCCGCCGCCCACACGTGAGAAAAGGGCGACCGTGGATGCCCCCATCCCGAAACCGTGGATGGCGTTGACGGTTGCGGGGTCACCCGCAAAGGCCATGTACAGCGCACCCAGCCCCAGCAGGCCCATCGAGGCCACGCACAAGCCCATGATCGAACCCCCGAAAAAGGCCACCGTCAGGGCCTCTGGCGCGCCTTTGGTGTGTGCTGCGGTCGTGGTACGGACGTTTGCTTGGGTGGCGGTGTACATGCCGATCCACCCTGCGGTGCCGGAACACAGGCCTCCGACCAGAAAGGCGACCATGGTGCGCCAGCCCAGAGACGAGAAAAAGATCAACGTGGCCAATACACCGGCGAAGATTACCAGTACCTTGTATTCTCGGCGCATGAAGACCAGGGCGCCTTTATGTATGGCGTCGGAAATATCGACCACTTTGCCTGTCCCTGCCGGATACTGCTTCACGATCTTGAACACCCAGGCTGCGCAAAACAGCCCGAAAATACCCAGAATAACCGGAATCAATCCTTCTTCACCCATAGTTCTCCTTCTATTGGTAGCAATCCCTGACTAGGATAATATATACATCGTGTAATGAGAGAGATACGGTCTTCCTCTTGAGGGTCAGGGCCTTGACCATATCGGATGCCGCTTTCCGTACGTGTGATCACGCCGGGTCTTTCCCAGCAAAACGCCTTATCCTAATGGAGCGCTATTTGGTTGTCAAGGGGATGATTTCCGCTGCTTGTACTGTGAAAATTTTTAAACGACCACAGGGGGGTTAACCGGAGGGAAAGAATAAAATGGGAAAAAGGATGGTGGTTGTTCCCTTCTTGACCCTTGGAAAGCGCCATTGGAGGATTTCCCTGACGAGGGCTTTTTCAAACTCGGGATTTCCCAAAGAGGAGGTTAGTATGTTGCATTTCAGGACACCCCCATCCGGTGAGACAACAAATTCAAGAATAACATTCCCTTCCAGGTTCGGGCTGTTCCTTAGCTGGTTGTTGTAGACTATTGTGAGCCGAGAGCGCTTGATCTGAACCGACGATGAAATGATTCCGTAGTTTCGGTCCGACCCTTGAATAATTCTAAGGTCGGATGTTTGTGCAGAGGGTGAACCGCTCCTCCGGGTCAGCCTGCTTTGTTCCTCCTGCAAGACCTTGCGCCGAAGGGTATCAATCTTGTCTCCTTTATTTTTAAAGGGAAGGTTTGTCTCCTGCTCTGTGGAAGACCCCTTGGCATCTTTCCCGTGCAGGGCATTTTTCCTGATAGATAAAGGTTGGCGAAGTTTTCGGATTGAAGGTCCTCTTCCAGGGGTCTTCTTTCCCAACAAGCCCAATAATCCTACCTTTTGAACTTGCTTTTTAGTCTGTTTTTTTCGGGAGAAACCCTCTTTTCGTACGCTTGCTGTAAGTGTGGACGAAAGGGGCGGTGTTCCATCAGGATTCCCTTTCTCTCCCGCATCTCCTTCTGGTTCTCCCACCTCTTCCGCCGGGTCGGAGGAAGAGGTTTGGGCCAGGTCCGATTGCGGGGGTGCAGGACCCGGTTCGCTGATGGGTTCTGCCGCTTCGGAGGGGCGGGCCGCGTCTTCCAAGTCTGTCCCTTCCTGGATTGTCTCTTCCGGGAGCGCTTTGGTGGAGACGGGAGTTGGTTCCGGAACGGAAATTGGTGCTTCGGCAGAGACCTGAGGGGGCTCCGATTTCGGTAAGGAAGGTAATGCGACCGAAGGTTTTGAAAGCGGTACGGGAGATTTGGCCAGATCCGGAGCATTGCTCGCCGAAAGGTCGGAGGGGAGGATGGAGCTTAGTTTTTGGGCTTCTTTTGGTGGAGTCTCAGGGACGATATCGGGGATGTCCTCTTCTTTTTGCTCGTCCTTCCGGGGGAAGGAGGGTACTGATTCCAGATCGACAAAAGAAATTGTTTCCTCCTGTCTGTCTTTAGCAGAGGAGGTCATCAGATCCAGGCGCTGGAATCCCAGAAAGAGGGAGAGGTGGAAGGCGAAGGAGAGGAGAAGACAAGGGAGGTAGGGAAAAGAGGACGGCCCTGTTCTTAAGGAGGATATCTGCATTGTCAAGGAAGCTCTGATCAAGTCATGGCTTATTTTTTCAGGGCAAAAAAGTCCCGCTTCCGCGTTGCAAACCTTGAAAATAGCAGGCTATTCCCTGCGATTTTCATCTTGAATCGAAACATTTTATCTCCATGAAAAATTCACCCCACACTTAATCAGAGCTTCCTTAAGGCAAACTCGTTAGTTTAGGGGAATGTCGTTTCGTGTGTGATCCCGGTTCAGGCCCTGGCTGTCTTGGTCGGAGGGACTTGATTGAGACAAATGATCCAAGATTTCTTTCGGTATATCCAAGTCCTTTTCTTCAACGCCTTCCCATGGGAGCGTGGTCGACAGTGCGGGGAATTCTACATAGCGCAGCTCATCACTCCAAGGAGGGGCGGCCTCGAGTGATCCGGATCCGAAGATTTGAGATTCGTTGAGCAGGAAGGTCTGGTCCTCTTCGGCCGCGAATGCCGATCCATGAACGGCAGGGTGCATCAAGATGAATAATCCCATCAGGAGAAGAGCGTATTTTCTCATTTATGACATCCTCTTTCTGGTTTGATAAACCCTGTCTATCTTCCGTTTGATGAAAAGGAGCCGGTGGTGACTCATCTCAGTCCATTCATTCTCCACACCGCTTTCGTTTCCGAGCGCGAGGGTTTGCAGATAGGTCTCCTGTGCTTTTTCCAGATAGGGGAGGGCCTGATCCCACAGGAGACCTTCATAGACCTGCTGCTCTTCTTCCGAAAGGTTCTCAGGGCGTTCAGACTCCAGAAGTGCCCGGCTGAATTCCTCAAAGATTTCACCAATCCGATGGTTGGCGTTGAAGAGAAGCCTGAGAGAGGGGCCTTCTGCAGCACGGCTATATTCACGAAGAAGCTCGTCGAACAAGTGTTGCTTCTTTTGGAGGTTGAGGTCCATCGGCGCAATGAGTCGAATCGCTTTGAAGTCTTTTATCTTCAATTCCGCCAGCAGAAAGAAGGCTTTTGAAAGGGACCTCGAAGAGTTTTCCACGGATGGAGGGTGTCCTCTTCGTTGCTGCGTCAGGTGCGTCAGAATTTTTCTGGCCCCTCTTTGCTGTCCGAGTTGAAGTAAGGCCTCTGCGGTCTTTACCTTCAAGGCCATCCTTTGTTCATCCTGTATGGAAGGTCGCTCTGCCCCCTGGAGGGCTAGCTGATAAACCTTCTCCCACACCCCCATCTCTTCATAGGCGGTCATCGCCTTTGCAAGTGCCAGGCGTGCTTCCTCTCTTGATGTGCGAAGGCGGCTTGCCTTTTCATAAACTTCAGCAGCTTTTTCCAGACGGTCGGAATCCTGATAAATGGATCCCAGGCGCATCAGCACCGGTTGATATAAGGAAGATTCTGGATAACGCTCATGAAAAGTATTAAGCGCCATTTCTGATCGAAATAATTCAGATGCCCCTTCCCAGAGCGACGCGGCTTCAAAAAGGGCGAGGGGACCCAATCTTGACTCTGGTCCGTTTTCATAGGCCCCCCAATAGGCGTGGGCCGCCTGATTGATGTCGCCTTGTTGTTTAAGGGCTTCTCCTTGTTGGTAGTAGGCCAGGGAGAGTAGAGGACGAAGTTGTCGGAGGGTGTGCTGATTTGAAAACCTTGAAAACAGGGCATTGAGAAAGCGGATGCCTGCATCATAGGAATTTTCTTTCAAATACCCTTGTGCGATCAGACGATATGCGTCGAAATTGATGTTTCGGATGACCGGCCTAAGAGATTCAGCGCAAGCTGTTTCAGGTGTCTTGTCACATTGGGACCTCTCTTCTTTCAAGAAGACCTTTGAGGCAAGGCTGCGGCTCTCTTCATAATTCCCCTGATGATAAGCAGCCTCGGCTTGTTTCATGAATATTTCAGGGACACGGTAATCATCTGGGAAATGTTGAACAAAAAGGCCATAGCTTTCTAGGAGGATGGGTTCAAAGAATGAAACCTTCCTCTCCAGCAAGACGATTTCCCGCTTGCCTGCCTCGGATGCGAATCGGTGAGGAGGGTCTTGATAGGCGCTTGTTCTGTAAGCTTTGATCGCTTCCTGATCTAAGTTCAGTTCAGAGAGCAACTCGGCGTAGAGGAAGCGCGTGGCGCCGGTTTCTTCTTCATCTGGAAAGGTCTCAAGATAAAGCCGGTGCCAGGTCGCCGCCTTTCGGGTCATGGCCGTTTCCTGCTGTACTTTGCCTTTCCCGTAGTAGTAGGTCATGAGAAACCGGAGATGGGTTTTTAATAAGGGGCTGATCCTTTCTGAGGCTTCAAAGCGATTCCTTTCACTCCAGGCCCTTCCGGGTCGGTATCTGTTCACGAAATTCGCCCGGGCTTCTATCATATCTCCTACGGAGGAATTGCTGTCCTGGATCGTTGAAACAACCACTTTTTGTTGGAGAAAAGGGGTCTCGGCGTAAAGGGGATAGGCCTCGATCCACGATGAGACGAGACGTTTTAAGTCTTTGTGGTTTCCCTCTGATCGATAGAACCCTGCGAGGCCGGAATAGAGCGGAAAGATTTCTTCCGGGGACTTCTCTTTCACAAAGTTGAAGAGTTGTGCCGGTCCTTTTTCTTCCTGAAGGACTAGGGCGAGAAGGCGAAAGGGTTCACGCCGTTCTTGAGGTGTTTCGATGATATTGCATTGTGTATCCACTCCTTCCCTGCCTTCATTCGGATCAAGTCTTCTCTCAAGGAGGAGCGAAACGGTCTTTTCTAAGTGGCCGTGAAGATAGTAGGCCCAGGCCAGCTTATAGAGAGCCAGGCGATGTAGAGGGGATTCCGGTCGTTTCAGGAAGCGCTGATAATACGAAATCGCTTCCGGGAAAATTTTCTCATTGAAGGCGATATCGCCCAGTCGAAATGCACTCTCATCCGCATAGGGACCCAGGGGTTCAAGATCCAGGAGATCCCGTAAAGACCTGACCACTCCGTCCTGATCCCCATCTTGGGCGGCTTCGAGGGCCTGCCGGTACAAACGCTCGACCGCTTTGTTTCTCGAACGGGTTTTTACAAGAGAAATACACCGTCGCGTGATCTCCATCTGGAGATGGCGTTGTTCTTCTTGTAATGCATGTTCCATTTTTTTAAATCTGGCCAGGCTTTGTTTGCGTTGTTGGAGATCCACATACCAGAGCAGGGTGGTGACTTCTTTCTTCTGGCCGACTTCCTCCTGTAATCTTAAGAGGGTTCCTCTTAAGAGGGAGCCGGGTGGGAGCGCGGATGGAGAAGGAACGATCCCTTTTCGAATCAAAGCGGTCTCATTTTCCAGCGACTCAACCCGAAGGTTCAAGGCAATGCGTTCCTGCTGATCCAGGGCAATAGCACCCTGAAGATCGCCCTGATCAATTAAAAACCGGCTTAATATCCTAAAGGCCCGATTATAGTAAGGGCTTTTCGGTTGATTAACCCTAAAGCCTTCCAAGACACTGTATAGGTTTGACATGGAGTTCATCTTAAAATAACCCCATCCAAGGGCCAGGAGGGCCAGGTCGGCATTGTTGTCGAAAACTCCGCCAAGGCTCATGAAGGCTTGATCAATTTCATTTTTACCCAGGTGGTAGTAGACCTTCAAGAGGGTGATCCGATCTGACCAGGGAGAATCGGAATTTTCCTTGCTCCATTCAACCCCCTCGTTCAGGACCTGCTCAAAGGCTTCCCTTTCCTTGAGGGCCCAATAAGCGAGTGCAGTCAGGTAGAGCCGTTGCGGTGTATAGTCCTCGAAGGGGAGAAGGAGGTCCAGGAGGTCCAGGGTATCCCGGTAGCGGTGCCGACCGAGTGCTCCTTGGCTTGCTGCCACCAACCAGACCGGCTGGTCGAGAAAAAGGTCCGGGGCGCTGAGGGTGAGATCAAAAATAAGGTCAGATCTTCCCTGTTTATGATAAAGTTTCAGGCGCAACAGGTCTGCATCTTGATCGGGGGTATTTTCCAGAAGTCGTTCTGCCGAGGACCAAAGACCGGCTTCAATGTAGGATGTGACCTTCATCCCGAAGGACCTCGTATTCAAGAGAGGCGCACTTGGGGCGTGCTGTTCGTAAAGCTGAAGAACCCCTCTTTCGAGTGAGATCCAGGGGTCGGGCTGAGGAAGTTCTTTGGCGATTCCCTTCTGGGAAAAGGCATTCAAGAGAAGAATGAAAGACCAAAACAAGATACCCTTATGTAACACTTTGTTTTTCCCTTTAAGAATTGTTTGAATCAGACGGTTTCGACGATATTCATGAGCCGATTCTTCTTATCTTTGGAATTAAAGAGGCATATGGAAATAGAAAGTTCTTAACCTAACAGTCAGGCAATGGAGTTCGAAAAGTTAATGATACAGATTCATAAACTTAGACCTATGAAGGACATAACTAAGAGACATTACATTTATGGCACGATTGACCATAACCACAATATAGATACAATTCTGAGGAAGAGTACAACAATATGCTGTGTTTTTCAAGGAAAACCCCCTCTAAATGGAGATCCTTTTAGGGGGGATTAACGATGAATCTCGATTCGCATGCGAATCGAGATTAGTGAAAATCTATCAGATTGAGAATGGGCCATCTCACGAAGAAGACAGCAAATATCCCTTGATCAATTACGCTAATCGTTGCCAACCCGAAGTTTAAGGTTTGAAGGAAGCATCCTTCTTTACTCTCTTTGACAACAACCGTCTTTTCTTTGTTTTGGATGGGTTTTAAAGACCCGTCTAAGAATTCCCCGCAGTGTTTACATTTCTTCGCGTTGGACTGTATGTTCTCAGCGCAGTAAGGGCATTTTTTGGAGTTATAACTGAAAGTGGTGTATTGAGTACTTGAAAAAAAGCGGCGTATCTGGTTGATTTGAAACTGCGAATG